>QHVR01000643.1 GCA_003223595.1 Acidobacteriota bacterium | reverse complement strand
TGTCATTCGCGACGTGTTGGCACGAGAGTCGAACTTGCCCTCATGGCGAGAACTGCTGATGGCCTTTCGACGTCTTGAGGATCGAGGCGAGATACGTGGCGGAAGATTTGTTGACGGCTTCCTGGGTGAGCAGTTCGCTCTGCCGATTGCTGTCGAATCCGTGCGGGCGATGAGGAATTTGCCTGTGAGCGGCGAAACCCAAACGCTGTCATCAGCAGATCCGCTCAATCTAGTTGGGATTCTGGTTCCCGGCGAGAAGATCCCCGCAATTTCGGGCAAGAGCGTGAGCTATCGCGATGGCATCGCCGTCACGCCGGAAGTGACGCTGGCATCGGTTCCTGAGGTTGCGGCTGGGTAGATGCAGATTAAAATAAAAAAGTCAGAAGCTCGATGAGGGGGTCCCCCGAGCTTCCGACTTTGGCGAAGTCAGCCAGAACTGCTTGAAAGCGCTTCCCCCATCGCTTTGCCAACTACGCTCACTGTTTAAATAAGCACTCGGTCTTCCAAACCGGAAGCGCCACGCCACATCGAACTGCTGCAGCTATAACTATATGAAAGTAATGTGCTTGCGGTGGTCATCAGCTCGCGGCGGGGTCGGATTTTAAGTGCTCGAGCATCGCGGGGCTATCCGATCGGATAGGGCAGCTATCCGTTCGGATATCAGAAATGATTGCAAAGGGTCATGCATTTCCGCGCGCTCTGTGATAAGAAATTCAGCACAGTTCGGAGACCTTGATTGCGGCCTAGACTCGTCGTCACGGCAGGACCCGCCAAAGATACCGTCATTCCGCTGACCCAGGAAGAAGCCAGCATTGGCCGCGACCCCAACAACGCGGTGGCGATCTCGGATCCGTCCGTCTCCCGGAAGCATTGTCTGCTGCGCCGGGAAGCTGACGGGCGTTTTCAGATCGCTGATTTGGAGAGCCGCAACGGAACAGTTGTGAATGGCGTCACCGTGAAAGAACAGTGGCTGCGGCACGGCGACGAGATCGCGACAGGCGACTCGGTGTTCATGTTTCTGGTGGAGGAAGACGACCGCGTCCTTCCGGCCAGCCGAGTGGAATTTGATGACCGCAAGCCGACGGCGGAAACCAGGGTCATCAATCCCAAAGATGTTGTCTATTTGCAGCCGGACCGCCTGCTGCGCGAGCTGCCTTCCGGTTCACCGCTGGCGCGGAATCTGAGCGCCCTGCTGAAAATCAGCCGGGTGGTGCACGCCATTCGCGATCTGGAAGAACTGCAGGCGCAATTGCTCGACTTGATTTTTGAAGTTGTGCCCGCCGGGCGTGGGGCAATCCTGTTAGGGGATGGAGCGAACTCGGAGTTCAACTCTCTGTATGCGCGCACCCGGCAGGCAGGGCAGCATCAACTGGTGCGAGTGAGCCGAACCGTCGCGCACCATGTTTTGAAGGAGAACGTCGCCATTCTGGGAGTGGACATAGCCGCTAGCGATGCGCTGCGGGACGTAGAAAGCCTGGCGGCTTCCGAAGTGCGATCGCTGTTGTGCGTTCCGCTCAGCGTCTTCGATCGGACCATCGGGTGTATTTACCTGGACAGCACCACCAGCGTGAACCGGTTTCAGGAGGATCACCTGCAACTGATGGCCGCCATTGCTGGCATCTCGGCAGTAGCGTTGGATAACGCGCGCCGGGCGCAGTGGCTGGAGCAGGAAAATCAGCGGCTATCGTTGGAGATCCGGCAAGAGCAAAATCTCGTGGGAGAAAGCGCCAGAGTGAAAGAGATTTTTCAGTTTCTGGCGCGGGTTGGGCCGACCGATTCTACGGTATTGATTGAAGGCGAGAGTGGTACGGGCAAGGAATTGGCGGCGCGCGCACTTCATCGCAACAGTCATCGCAGCCAGAAGGCGTTTGTGGCGATCAACTGCGCGGCGATCCCAGAGACGCTGCTGGAATCGGAATTGTTCGGGCATGAGCGCGGAGCGTTTACGGGAGCGGCATCGCAGAAAAAAGGGAAGCTGGAAGTTGCGGAAGGCGGCGTGGTTTTCCTGGATGAGATCGGCGAACTGGCGCCGGCGTTGCAAGTGAAGTTACTGCGCGTTCTGCAGGAGCGCGAGTTAGAGCGGGTTGGCGGGACGCACCCCATTAAAATCGATCTGCGCGTCATTGCCGCTACCAATCGCGACTTGGATGAAGCTGTGCGGAAGAAGGAATTTCGGCAGGATCTCTATTACCGGCTTGCGGTAGTGAAGCTGACCATGCCTCCTCTCCGCGAGCATCGCGAGGATATTCCAATGCTGACGCGGCATTTTATCCAGAAGAATGCGAAGCGCTGCAAAGTCAAACCCAAGCCTGTATCACGGGAAGCCATGGCGGCGCTGGTGAGTTATGACTGGCCGGGTAATGTGCGCGAGTTGGAGAATGCGATCGAGAGAGCGCTGGTGATGGGTTCTTCCGATACTATTCTGCTCGAGGACTTGCCGGAATCGCTGGTGGAGCAGCAACCGCTCAGCGGGATGTCGGAAGGCCGCTATCACGCAGGTGTCAAGGAACTCAAGAAAAGTTTGATTATGAATGCCGTCGAGCAAACTCGCGGGAATTACATCGAGGCGGCGTCAATTCTCGGAGTGCACCCCAATTACCTGCACCGCTTGATCCGGAATCTCGGACTGAAAGATGACTTGCATCGCTTGGTGCGAGGGTCAGGGAAGATTTCGGGCGGAGCGGCATAGCGGGCTCTCCGACGCTTACGGCAGTGACATTTGCAGCAGCCGGGCGGGATCGAGATAAACGCTCTGCCAGCGCACGCGGACGTCGAGATGAGGACCTGTCGCGCGGCCGCTTCCTCCGCTCAGACCGATCTCCTGCCCACGCTTCACCGCTTCTCCTTCCTTCGTTTCCAGTTGCGAAAGGTGGAGATACATCGTCAGCAGGCCCTGGCCATGGTCGATCACCACAAAATTGCCTTCGTAATAGAGGAAGCGGGCCAGGAGAACGGTCCCGTCATTCATGGCTTTGACCGGAGTTCCCGTATGGACGCGGAAATCAAGGCCGTAATGCGGGCGTTGGGCAACTCCGTTGAAAATGC
>QHVR01000642.1:5875-7314 GCA_003223595.1 Acidobacteriota bacterium | reverse complement strand
ACGACGAGTTGAGTGCGACCATCAAACAGGTCGGCCAGGCTCTGGGCGCCGTGGGCTCCTTCGAATATGTAGTTCTTTTCCACTCTTTCCCATGGCAGTTCGCGGCGTTGGCGGCTCAGTTCGTCGCGAAGACGGACGAGTTCTTTTTCTTTTTTCAGGAATTCCTTGCGGGCTGCCAGCCATTCCGCCGGGCTGACAACTTTGGGCGTGATCTTCTCAATGGTCGCTGTAGACATAAATCATTTCTCCTTCGCTTTAGGATCGTTGGTTTTCTTTTTTCGCAGGAGCCTGGTGATGAACGCGGTGACTCCCCCGGTGGAAACCACGCCACCCACGACGAGCCCTGCCGATGCAACACATGCTGGACACATATCGCCTCCTTACTTCTTTGCTTCGGCGCGCTGCCGGATACGCTCGTTCATGCTGGTCCAGCCGCGATTCACGCCGCGCCGGTGCTCGTCCTGAATCACGCCAAAGGCCTTGTGATGAAATCGGATCAGTGTTCCTCCGGGTTCTTCGCTCAGCCGGTACTGCAGGTTGTTCGCGACCGCGTACGACATGAACAGCGGACCGCTGATCTCCAGCAACGTCGGCCGCTTGATGGACTGCACATGCCCCCAGCAGTGGCCGTTGTCGTCGCCCAGATCGCGGTACCATCTGCCGCCTGGCCACGCCTCCAGGATCATGGGCATCTTTTGCTCAGGACTCTCATTCTCCGGGCCAATTTGCTCCAGTAGAGCCTCGAAGGTTGTCTCCAGCGAAGCCTTCACATGGATCTCTTGTGTGACGATCAATGTGAGGCTCTCAATTCCGGGTAGCGTTTCGGTCATGCTCATACTCTCCTCCTAGAAGTGTTTGATTAGTGGTCCTGCTCTTGCGGGACCAGAGACCAGGATCAGCAGACTAACGCGCGCGCTGTGAATGATAGTGGCGCTTGCCCCTTAACCCTCGCTCGAGTCCTTGGCCTTCTGTTCGGCGCGTTCTTTGACGCGCGTCAACTGATGCGCCCAAAGCCGCTCGAAAGTTTTCGTCCACTCATGCAAGGGGCGGATGCCCTCTGCGTTCGCCTGATAGAACATTTGCCTTCCATGACGGCGCACCCGCACCAATCCCACGTCCCGCAGCACGCGCAAATGCTTGGAGACGGACGGCTGCTCCAGCCTGAGCCGGATCACCAGGTCGTTCACGGAATGCTCTCCGGAGGCCAGGTGATCCAAGATCTCGCGCCGCCGCGGCTCGGCAACGGCGTTGAACGCGTCGGAAGTGGTAGCGGCCCGCGCCATGAGTTAAATATATTCCCATATAGGAATATGTCAAGCGAAAAATAAACGCCCTTAGTGGCCGGCGCCGATCGCGCCTTTCCTGCCCACGGATTTTTTCAGTGCAAAGACGATTGGAATGCACCCGAAATAAACTAGCGCCATATAGCGAAAATCGTC
>QHVR01000642.1:0-5667 GCA_003223595.1 Acidobacteriota bacterium | reverse complement strand
AGCAAGTTGTAAAGGCCGCTGGCATTGCCGATCTCTTCATTTTTCAGGAACGCCATGGTGGTGGTCGACAGTGGCACGAATACACAGCCCGACCCGAAGCCGCTGATAATGATTGCCCATAGGAAGGTCCACTGACCAATGGAAAGATTGACCTCGCCGAACCAGAGGCTGGCAATGGCAAACAGCACGAAACCAAACGCGATCAGGTAACGGTTGTCGATCTTGGCGGTGAGATAGCCAATCATGGGCATGGCGATAATCGCCCCGACGCCTCGCGGGCTCACCGCCCATCCGGCAGCCAGGGCCGTATATCCCATGATTTCCTGGTAGAACAGCGGCAGCAGGGTGACTAATCCGTAGATGGCCGCCCCGAACAGGCCGATCAAGATACAGCCGAGGGTGAAGTTTCGGTGGCGGAACACGCGCAAATCCACGAGTGGATTTTTATGCCGGAACTCTCGAATCAAGAATCCGACTAGGCAAATAACCAACACGAAAGCCGCCCAGCGGATCCATGTTGCGCTGAACCAGTCGTCTTCCTGTCCCTTATCGAGAATGATCTGCAGGCAGCCCAGCCAGATGGCCAGCAGTCCCAGGCCAATGCCGTCCAGTTTCCCCGGCTTCGCCTCGCGAACATAATCGGGATCCTGGACATAACGCGAGATCATAAAAACGGCGAAGACACCGACGGGGATGTTGATGTAAAAAGCCCATCGCCAGGAATAAGCGTCGGTGAGCCAGCCCCCCAGAGTCGGTCCCAGCACCGGCGCGACCACCACGCCCAGGGCGAATACGGCCATGGCAATGCCGCGTTTCTGAGGAGGGAAGCTTTCCAGCAGAATCGATTGGGAAAGAGGCTGCAAGGCGCCGCCTCCCGCGCCCTGCACCGCCCTTGCAATCAGAATCACGGCCAGGCTGGTCGCGGCGCCGCAGGCGAAAGAGGAAACGGTGAAGATTACGATACAGGCGATCAGGAATCGCTTTCTTCCGAAACGCAGCGAAAACCATGTGCTCGCGGGCAGAACGATGGCATTAGCGACCAGATAGCTGGTGAGCACCCACGTAGCTTCGTCATTGGTGGCGGACACACTGCCGGCAATATAGGGCAGGGCCACCGCGGCGATGGAAGTGTCCAGCACTTCCATGAAGGTGGCCAGCATGACCGCAATCGCCACCAGCCATGGGTTCGACACAGCCGGAGCCGAGCTTGCCTGTTCGGTCATGGTTCTCTCCAGCGAAGGCTCTGGAAAAGGGGAAACTCCTCAGATGCTCCGCCCTGTGTTTAGGGTTTATTTTTTGCTGTCAAAATCTCATCTCCTGAAACGATGAAAAAAAGCCTTGGATTGTGGGCCGACATGGAGTATTTTTGCCGACATCGAATTCAGGGTCTGGCTTGGGTCTCACCTCGGCCAACACTGGGGACACTAACTGCGCGGACCGCCCTGCCTTACCGTGCCGTGTTTCCAGTCGAAGTGAAATCCGCCGACGCGAAGGGATCCTGCCGTGAGATCTTCCGTTTCCTTCTCCGTTTTGTTAGCGCTTTCTTTGCTGGGCGGCGATTTGTCCGCTGGCAGCGCTGAACCCGCACGCGCGGCTCAGTCGAGTTCCGAGCCGAACAACGTCTCTTCTCAACCAGCAGCCCAGTCATCTCAGTTCATCATTCCGGGACCGCAACGCTCCTTTCTGCGCATGGCCGGCATCAGCCAGAAAATCAGGCCGGAAGAAGTTCTGCCGTTGCTAAGCAGGAACGTTTTCACCGAGGGATATCAGGGCTCAACCCGTCCTACGGAGTTTCTGGTTCTGCTGCGGAGATACGTGGTGCAGGCTAAGGAATTGTCGTTGCTGGCATCGCAAACCGGCATGGTTCTTCGCGTTACGGGCTGCAACGATGCGGGTCCGCTGCTGCGAATTCTGGGATACCGCATTCGGCCAAATTGCGGAACGGCTGAGACTACTTTGCTGACCGAGGATCCGGAGCGAGCTTTTCTCGCGATCGATTCAGGCTTTCCGCTGCCCGCCCTGGAGCAGACGCTGCAGGGAGGAAAACCGTTTCAATATCCCTACTCCTCCGACGGAGTTCCCGTAGTGTTCTCGGAGAGCGACTGGACACAGCTCAGCAAGAAGAACATGCGCGAGAACAGCCGGGACTTGCTGGAAACAATTCTGTTCGATCCCTCGATCGCGCGGCTCTACTGGGCGTTCTCGCGACTTGATTCCGAGACCAGCAAAGAATTGAAAGAATCGGTTGGACTGGGAAAGCTCCTGCCCTATGCCGCGGTGCTGGATTTTTACGGTAGAGAACTGTGCATCGAGAATGGCAGCGTCGTCGTTCCCGGCGGATCCCGGTCAGCTTCGGCATGGAAAGACCTGGTGGGCGCCAGTCCCGCATCTCCTGCCAGTTTCGTTCCCAAACTGCTGGCGAAAGACAAGGGATGGCTCGCGGCGTATTTCGATGTCCTGTCGCGTATCCGCGGGAAGCAACAGGAGTATTTCACTGATCCCGCCCGGCTGCGGCTCTTCTACACCGGTCTGCGCGCGCCCGATCCCGCTGCGCCCGCAACTCGAGGTTCTTTCCGCCCGGCACCCTGGATGCTGCTGCTGGCGACTCGGCTGCACTTGGACGACTCGGGGCAACCGCTTGTACCCGGGAATCTGCAGGAGTGGAACGATCTTATTTTCCGGCAGCGCGATTCCAACTTGACGCGCAAGTGGGCGCGGCAGAATTTTCAAATCAAGAATGCGGATGAACTGATAAGAATGATGTTCGCGCTCTCCCGCGCTCCCAGCGACGGAACACCGCTGCAGGCCTACATGGCGATCAGCGAGCTGGACGCCCGGCGCTCTCCGGAACACCGTCTTGCGCCTGCCACCGTGCGCCTGCTGGGACGCAAGTTCGAGGAGTTCAGCGATCAGTACCGAGTCTTCTCCGAGTTCCCCGATTTAGACGATCAGTCCATTGTTCTTTTTCTGCAAACCGCGCAGGGACTGCACAACGTTGCTGCCGGCGACCGCGGCAATGCGATGGGAATTTTCCAGGCCAATGTCGGAATGTGGCAGATACTGGCACGCCAGGGGGAGATTCCTAATTCAGATCTGAACCAATCTTGGCAGCAGCTGATCAAACCCTTCGCCGGCATCCGGACGGCGGCGCAGGTATACGACGCCGGACGAGCATCTGTATCTCAACTGTTTCAGTTCTCCACAGGATCGCCAAAAATCTCGCAGGACAAAATCATCGATTTGCTGGCTGGCCCCGCGCAATCCGGGACAGATGGAAAGGAGATGCATCGCGAGAGTGCTGCCAGGATTCGCTCCGTTCTGGATGACCAACGGCTGGTTTCACTGGACACGCTCATGATCGTCGGAGAGGCGCTCAAGGACAAGGCGCACGGCAAGCAACCCGAGGATTACGTGATGCTGTTAGCGGCCCAGACGAAAGAGTTCGAGTTGCCGCGCCCGATCTTCAGCAACAGCGAGCATGAGGAATGGGCAGCCGGAGTTTACAACAGCCATCACACGGACCTACAGATGAAAACGGATCTGCCGAAACTGCTGAAGTCCACCTCCGCCCCGGCACACCAGGTCGAAGAAGCTCGCGGCCAACTCGCTTCGTTCCTGCGTGACACGCTGGTCGGCATGAATTACGCCTATTACGAGCCGCCCGGCGCGCAGGCACTGCACAATAATCCGCTCCTGGTCCGCTCACATGACTTTGCCGGTGACACGGTGAGCGGCCTGAAAACCTTGTGGCAATCTCCGGAATTGTTTGGGGAAGGAACCCCGGCAGGAGGTGGAGCCCATCTCGTCGGTTGGAACAGGACTTCATTTCTCCCAGCAGCGTGCAAGCGTTGATCTGGAAGGAAGTCACTCCTGAACTCCTGGCGAGTGCCGTCCTTCCGCGCTGGTGGGATGTCAGTCCTTTGGAATTACACGCGGCCACGCTTTACCAGCGGACTGGAGAGGAACTCCTAACGGCCTCGGTGAAGAACGAAGAACTGCGCAATAAGGTGGTCGCCATTCTCGGAAGCCGCATGCTGCCCCAGCGGTCCCGACAGCTGCAGCGAGATTTGGCGGCAGGGCACATTACCGAAATCCTGTCGCAAACCATGCCTGCAGATGTGTTCTATCTGGCCCTGGAGTTCCGGGAAAAATACCCGGATCAGTTGGCCGAGGTAGGAAGCGCTACCCAGGAACTGCAGGAACTCTCGCGGCAGCATCCGGATCAAGTCAGCATGAAGCGTCTGTCGCACGATTTCGGCATTCCGCATCCGGCTCTGGCTCAGAATTATGCTCCCGAGTTGCTGAACTTCCTGCCGATGCCTCCGTTCGCGGGAGAGGCGAACCGTTTTCTCGCCGAGTCCTGGGATTCGCCGAATTTGTACTGGGCGCGCCTGGCGGATGAACGCGGCTATTCGCCCGTGATGCTGAACCATCTGGTGCCGGAACTCACGCGGATGATGGTGGAAAGGATTTTCGCAACTGAATTTGAAGATTGGCCTGCGCTTCTTCGGGCGATGCACGAAGCCGCCGATGAATTCCGTGCCGGGAAAGTGCAGCCGCCGGAGACCATCAGCGCCGGACGCCCCTGAATGCCTTGCAGGATTGGAAAACCAAGAACGATCGAGCGATCCGCCACCCGATGGGGTCGCAGAGTAGGAAGTCAAATCATGGTTAGCAAATTTTGCCTGCTGGTTCTGATTTACATCTCCCTTTTCATCGCCTCCGGGACAGAGGCCATAGCGCAGAGCAGCCCGGACATTCACGTCACGGTCAATATGGTGCAGCTCAACGTAGCGGTGACCGACAAGAAAGGAAATTACATCACGGGCCTGCAACCCAAAGATTTCGCCATTTACGAAGATGGCATTCTCGAAAAGCCTGCCACCTTTGCGGAAGGGAATGAACCGGCCCGCAATCTCGGCGATCTTGCGGAGGTGGGCCCCGCCGATGGACTCGCGCGAACTTCTCCGGAGCGGCCGCAGACCTTCAATGACCTGATCAGCGGGGCCAATGTCTTTGTGCTGTTTGACACCAGCGACTATATGTATCGCGGATTTGTGTTCGCGCAGGATGCGATCAGCGATTTCATCCGCTCGCTGGGCAGCGCTGATAAGATCGCCTTCTACTCCTACAGCCGGGACCTTTCGCGGGCTGCGCCGCTGACTGCGGACCGTTCACAAGTGCTGCAAGCAGTCCGCTCGACGGTCGCGGGAGACCAGGCCGCGCTCTACAACTGCCTGCTGCTGACCCTGAAAGATGCGGCGCAGAATATGGGACGCAAGGTCGTGGTGGTATTTTCCAATGGCCCCGACAATTCGAGCGTGGTACCACCCGAGGATGTCGCCGAATTTGCCCAGTCGGCTGGCGTCTCGATTTACATGATCAGCACGCAGGAAGCGAGACTGGAACCCGTATCCACCGCCGTTTTTGATCGCATGACGGCGGCCACGGGCGGAAAGGCCTACTTTGCCAAGAACTGGAAAGATGAGCAGCAGGCCTTCGCCTCAATCCGCGATGACCTGGCGCACTTGTATTCGCTGACCTACTACCCGAAGTCCAATCCCAATAGCGGGTGGCGCAGCGTTTCCATCAGACTCATGGGCGATCAACTGAAGAAATATAAAGTGCGCACCAGGAGCGGATATCGTCCGCTGCCCTCGCGCTTTT
>QHVR01000316.1 GCA_003223595.1 Acidobacteriota bacterium | reverse complement strand
GCCGGACATGGTGTGCATGGCGAAGGGGATTGCATCTGGAATGCCGCTGGGCGTCACCATGACGAAAGCTGAAGTGATGGATTGGATTCCCGGATCGCATGCCTCCACCTTTGGCGGGAATCCTGTCTGCATTGCGGCCGCTCTCGCGACCCTCGACGTGATCGAGAAAGAGCACTTGATCGAGAACTCGGCGGACGTGGGCGCACACATGCTGAAGCGCATGGCGGAGTGGCCATCGAAACTGAAGCTGGTGGGCGATGTGCGCGGGCGCGGGCTGATGATCGGAGTTGATATCGTCAAGGACAAAGCGACCAAGGAGTACGGAGCCGCCGAGCGCGACCGCATTGTCGAGATGGCTTTCGAGCGTGGCGTCCTGTTTCTGGGCTGCGGGCCAAGCACAGTTCGGATATGTCCTCCGCTGGTTGTGACCCGGGACGAAGCTGACGTCGCCGTGGATGTACTCGAGGAGTGCATCCGGGAAGTCGGCAAAGGGGCATAGAGACCATAGAAGCCGCGATTCAAGAGGGGCGTCCCGAGCGTTGGGAACGCCCCTTTTCAGTTCCATTCTGGGACGCCAGTGCTTCTGGAGTCACAGTGCTGTGCTCTGGCTCACATCCACCCGATATGGGTTCGGCTACTGTCGATTGCGGGTGCCCATGTTTCCCGCCGTTTTCACCCGTGAACTGGTCAGAACTCTCGACTGGTTGGCCGAGCACGTGCTTGCCGCTCCGTCCGGCCCTCTGCGGCATCGCACCGGGCGTTGGGGAGAAGAGCACGCCTACTTCTACTTAAGGAGCCTGGGGTACGTTGTCATCGCCCGAAACTACCGCTCTCCGCGCTGCCATGGCGAAATTGACTTGATCGGGTGGGACCGCGATATGCTCTGTTTTGTGGAGGTTAAAACGCGGACCTCGCGCGATATCAAGCCCCCAGAGGCCGCGGTCGATTATCACAAGAGACGAGAGGTGGCGCTAGTGGCGCGGGAGTACTTGAGGAGCATGCCAGAGTCGTGCCAATGGAGGTTCGATATCGTAAGCGTATACTGTGACGGCCATAACCCCCGCCCGCAGTGCGAGTTGTTTCGGAATGCCTCACTGGCGGCGTAAACTATAGAGTTTTCGTGCTCCTGGAAAGGATTCATAGCAGTGCCTGAGCTTAGAAAAGATCCAATCGTCGGTCGGTGGGTCATTATTTCGACGGATCGCGCCAAGCGTCCCACTGACTTTGTGCGCGAAAACATGAAGATTAAGGGCGGATTTTGCCCTTTCTGCTACGGCAATGAGAGCAAGACGCCTCCGGAAATTCAGGCTTACCGTCCCAACCCGAATGGCGGGCCTCCTCCACAGCGAAATTCTCCCGGGTGGACGGTGCGGGTGGTGCCCAACAAGTTCCCGGCATTAGGCATTGAAGGCAATCTGAACCGGCAAGCGGAAGGAATGTTTGACCGTATGAATGGGATTGGGGCGCATGAGGTCATTATCGAAACGCCCGATCACAATGCCAATCTGGCCTCCTTGCCCTCGAAGCGAATTGAAGATGTCCTGTGGACATTCCGGGATCGCATTCTCGACCTGAAAAAAGATCGACGGTTCAAGTACATCTTGATCTTCAAAAACCACGGCGAAGCGGCGGGCGCGTCGCTGGAGCACTCGCACTCGCAGTTGATTGCGTTACCCATTCTTCCCATCAACGTGGTGCAGGAACTCGAAGGGGCCAAACAGTATTTTCTATATAAAGAGCGTTGTGTATTCTGCGACATCATCCGGCAGGAGATGGACAGCGGGACTCGCGTGGTGGCAGAGAACGAAAATTTTGTGACCCTGGCGCCCTACGCTCCCCGGTTCCCGTTCGAGACGTGGATCATGCCCAAGACTCACGAGTCGGCATTTGAGAACTCTTCCTCACACATGTTCGAGAACCTGGCGCGTGCCATGAAAGATTTGCTGGGTCGGGCTGATCGCGTGCTTGACAACCCCCCGTACAATCTGGTGATTCATACGTCGCCGGTGCAGGATCCGACTAACGACCACTATCACTGGCACATCGAGTTCATGCCGAAGCTCACCAAGACGGCGGGATTCGAGTGGGGAACCGGGTTCTATATCAATCCCACGCCGCCAGAAGAAGCGGCGAAGTTTCTGCGCGAGGCCAATGTGGAGGAACCCGCTCCGGTTTCGGTCGGCTGAAGCTTGCAGTCCAAAAAGAAGGGCACGGTACACTGACCGTGCCCTTTTGCAGTTGTGGCCGGAGAGAGAGGCCTGCAGCCCCAATGCATGTGAACATAAAAGGACTCGTTAGACTGGTTGTCATCACTTTGTAAAAGTTGGGGAAAAAACAAAACAGCTTACTCGCAATTGCAGTCCACGATACAGAATTCCGAGGCCTACCATGCGGCGATTTCTGCTCGTACTTCTTCTGGCTCCTTCCTGTTTTGCTGCTCCGGTTGAATCCACGCTCATTGCCAACATCCCTGGCCGGACCTCGGTGAACCTCAGCGGATCGTGGCGTGTCATTGTGGACCCATTTTCGAATGGCCAGTCTGCCGGCATTTTTCGCGACGAGAAGCCACGCTCGAAGGGCGATCGCATTGAGTACAGCTTCGACGCCTCCCCGGTGATGAGTGTTCCGGGGGACTGGAATACCCAACGCGACCAATTGATGTTTTATGAAGGTACGGTTTGGTATCGGCGGTTGTTTAAGTACCAGAAACGCAGTCAGACTCGAGCGTTCATCTACTTTGGAGCGGTGAACTATCGTGCTTCGGTTTACCTGAATGGCGAGAAGGTCGGGGAGCATGAGGGAGGATTTACTGCGTTCAACTTCGAAGTGACTTCGCTGTTGCGGGACGGCGAGAATTCACTGGTCGTGGAGGTGAACGACACCCGACGCCCCGACGGAGTGCCGGCAATGAAGTTCGACTGGTGGAACTACGGCGGAATTACGCGCGCCGTGACGCTGGTCGAAGTGCCCGCTGTCTTCGTCCAGGATTATTGGGCTCAGCTTGCACGGGGTTCGCAGAATGAAATCTCGGGTTGGGTGCAGTTGAACGGGGCGCAAGCAGGACAGAAGGTGAATTTCGAAATTCCCGAAGCTGGTGTTCGCCAGGCATTGACCGCGGACGCGGCGGGTCGCGCCCTGATACATGTAACCGCGAAGCTGGAGCTGTGGTCTCCCGAACACCCGAAGCTTTATGACGTGATGATTGGGACGGGCGAAGAGAAGGTTCATGACCAGATTGGGTTCCGGACCATCGAAGTGCAAGGGGGAAAGATCCTGCTGAATGGGAAGCCGATTTTCCTGCGGGGTATTTCCATGCACGAGGAAGCCCCTTTTCGCGGAGGGCGCGCGTTCAGCCCGGAGGACGCGCAGACACTGCTCGGCTGGGTGAAGGATCTGGGCTGCAATTTCGTTCGCTTCGCGCACTATCCGCACAACGAGAATGAGGTGAGGCTGGCGGATCGAATCGGCTTGTTGGTTTGGTCGGAGATTCCGGTGTATTGGGATATTGCCTGGTCAAATCCGGCAACGCTCGCCAACGCGCAGGCGGAACTCCGGGACATGATCGCACGCGATCATAACCGCGCGGCGATCGCGCTCTGGTCATTGTCGAATGAGACTCCGGTAAACCCTGAGCGGGTCACGTTTCTCAAACAACTGGCGCAAGAAGCGCGGGAACTGGATTCAACGCGCCTGATTACATGCGCCATGAATCATGTCGACAAAACGAGTCCTGACTTAAGGACATTGTCGGATCCGCTGGGAGAGGTGCTGGACGTTCTCGGGATCAATGAATATGTCGGATGGTATGAGGGCCGCCCAGAGGACGCGGACAAGATCGGATGGAAATCAGTGTGGAGTAGGCCGATCATCGTAAGCGAATTTGGCGGGGGAGCGTCCTTCGGATTGCATGGCGATGCTGACGAACGCTGGACTGAGGAGTATCAAAACAATCTGTATGAGCACCAGTTAAAGATGGTGGAGCGAATTCCCAATCTGGCGGGAATGACACCCTGGGTGCTCATGGATTTTCGGTCTCCTACGCGACTGCTCCCGGGAATTCAGGACTACCGGAATCGTAAAGGGCTGATCTCCGATCGAGGGCAGCGGAAGCTGGCTTTCTACAGGTTGCAGGAGTTCTACAGAAACTTGGCGGCGTCGGAAAGAGCTAGTCATTAAGGCCAGCCCACGTAGCGCCAGAATCTTGACGGTCGAAGATTCGTGCAGAACCGCTCGCCTCCGCTCTTCGCGGGACAGCCCAGGGGCTGTCTCTACGGATTTCTTCTACGCCTGGGTGCGGTCCTGAAACTCTTCGTGCCACGCCATCTGAATCGCTTCCAGTTTGCCCTCGTTTGAGGCTTGCGCATCCCCGGCAAAATCGGGGAGCTCGGTTACGTAGCGGTGCAGATCGGTAAAGCGGACCGAGAGCGGGTCGATTTCGGGGTGTTTTTCGGAAAGCTCGATTCCGATGTCTTCGGCGTCGTCCCACGTCAACTTCTTTGCCATCTCAGTGCTCCTCGGAAACGTAGTTGCGATTCCACGCTGGAATTTCCACAACAACTTTGCCCGGTTTCGTGATCTGGGCCTGACAGCCGAGGCGCGAATTCAGTTGCAGATCGGCGGCCATGTCGAGGCGGTCGGCTTCGTCGTCGTCCATTTCGGAGAGACTCTCGGCGCCTTCCTTAACCCAGACGTGACAGGTGGTACACGCGCAGTTGCCGCCACAGGCGTGATCGAGCGTGACGCCGAAGTTCAATGCGATATCGAGAATCGACTCTTCTTTGCCGTGATCCTCATATGGCAATTTGCCGTGCTCGAACTGCACAGTCTTGCCCTCGGGCAGAAAGGTAATCTGCACCGTATTTTCGCCGGGAGCCTCTTCGGTGGCGGTGCCGGCGCCTTGAGTTTTTTCGTCTGCCATTGACTGCTCCTGTCTTCCTCCGTGATGCCCTGTGCCGCCTGTGCTAGAAACGCCTCAGCACACGGGACACCGGGGATCACAGGGTCATTCGAATTCCGCTTTCGCCATGGGGTGAGGCGCGGTCGGGCCTTCTCCCAAGTCGGTTTCTTCCATATTCTTTCCCTTAAGGGCGCTGGATACTGCGCTGTCCATCATCAACTCTGCCAGTCGTGTCGTAGCATGGTTCAAGGTGTCGGTCGCTTTTCGGATTGCCTGATAGTCCTCTTCAGCATTGACCGCGGTTAGCGCCTTCTCCAGTTTTGCAATCTGCTTCTTCTCGTCGCTCGTGAGTTGTCCCCAGGCAGGACTCTTCTTCGCCTTTTCGAGCGCGCTGAGGATCGTCGCCGTTTCATTGCGGGCCTCGATCAACTGACGCCGACGAAAATCTTCCTCGGCGTTGTCGAAGGAATCCAGAATCATGCCTTCGACCTGCTCGTCCGTCAGCCCGTAACTCGGCTGAACCTGAATTTCAGCTTCCTTGCCGCTGCGCTGTTCACGCGCCGAGACGTGCAGGATGCCGTTCGCGTCAATGAGAAATTTCACTTCGACTCGGGGGATGCCCGCCGCCATGGGAGGAACGCCCTTCAGATCGAATCGGGCAAGCGAGCGGCAATCTTTGGCCAACTCGCGCTCACCCTGCAGCACGTGAATGGCTACGTTCGCCTGACCGTCGATTTGCGTAGTGTAGAACTGAGTGGCCGAAGCGGGGATGGTTGAATTGCGCAGGATGATCTTGTCCGTGACGCCACCGGCGACTTCGATGCCGAGCGAGAGAGGAGTGACGTCGAGCAGCAGCATGTCCTGCGTGGCTTCCGAACGCCCACCAAGAATGTTGGCTTGTATCGCGGCACCTAACGCTACGACCTCATCGGGGTTCAAGTCCGTATGCGGTTCGCGGTGGAACAGATCCTTGACGAGCGCGCGGACTTTCGGGATTCGTGTCGATCCCCCGACCAGCACTACTTCGTCGATCTGCTCGGGCTTGAGGTTTGCGTCTTTCAACGCCTGCTTGGCGGGGCCAATGGTGCGATCGATAATGGGCTGGATCAATTGCTCGAACTGCTCCCGGGCAATTTCGCGCCGGTAGCGTTTGCTGCCGGGCAATTCGATATCGAGCTTAATCGAGGGCTGCGACGACAGAGCGATCTTGGCTTCGATGACCGACTTGCGAATAGACTGCACTGCTTCGGCATTGCGGTGGAGATCGAGGCCTAGGTCTCCGCGGATGTCGTCTAGCGCGATGGTGATGAGAAGATTGTCGATGTCATCGCCGCCGAGATGAGTGTCGCCGTTGGTGGCGATGACCTCGAAAATTCCGTCATGCAGCTTGAGAATAGAAATATCAAAAGTTCCGCCGCCCAGGTCGTAGACGGCGACAATGCCGTTCTGCTTTTTATCGAGGCCATAGGCCAGAGATGCCGCGGTGGGTTCATTCACCAGCCGTAGTACTTCCAAGCCTGCGATACGGCCCGCATCCTTCGTGGCTTGCCGTTGCGCGTCGTTGAAATACGCGGGAACGGTGATCACCGCCTTGCTCACCGGTCCAGCAAAATAACGCTCGGCATTGCGCTTGAGCTGGCGCAAGATCAGCGCGGAAATTTCCGGCGGAGTGGAGGTCTTGTCGCTTAGCTGGATACGAAGCACTTCCCCTGGCTGCAGGTCCTCGGCGAGACGGAATGGGAAAAGCTTCAGTTCTTCCTGAATGTCTTCCATGCCGCGGCCCATGAGTCGCTTGATTGAATAGACGGCGCGCTCCGGCGTCTCGATCAAAAACCGACGGGCAGAGTTTCCGACGACTGGCTGATTGTTTTTGTCCAGCGCTACCACGGAGGGCACCAGATTCGAGCCATCATCTCCGGGAATCACGACAGGAGTATCGCCTTGCATGAAGGCCACCAGCGAGTTCGTCGTGCCCAGGTCGATCCCGACGATGCGATCTGCGGTCATGCGATCTTCTCGGCTCCTTCGGCTTCTTCGTGCTGCGCGGGCTGTTCTGCCGGAAGCACGCGCCTGGGAGACCAGCCCTGAACTTTGGCCCCGTGAATCATTCCCTGAATGAAGCGCTCGAAAAATACATAGGGGTGCGTCGACTCGGGTGCACTTGCCTGCTCAAGTCTCTGACGGAGTTCAGCGGGAATAGAGAACTCGATGGAGCGGAGGTTATCTTCCAACTGATTCAGTTTGCTCGCGCCCAGAATGGTGGAGGTGACACCCGGCTGCGTGGCCACCCAGTTCAACGCCACCTGCGCCGCGGGGCGGCCAATCTGGCTTGAGATCTGGAGCAAGACGTCCAGAATTTCCCAGTTCTTCTGATTGAACCTGAGCAGGGTGGGATTCTGCGACTCTCTGGTTTTTTCGAGACGGCCGTCGCCCTTGCCGTCGTTTCCCTGGCGCTTGTACTTGCCCGTAAGAAAGCCGCTGGCCAGAGGGCTCCAGGGGCAAATGCCGAGGCCCAGTTCCTGGGCTGCGGGGATGTGTTCCCGCTCGATGTTGCGCTCGACCAGCGAGTACTCCAGTTGCAATGCGATGAGGCGATCCTTGCCCTCTTTTTCCGCGAGAGTGTAAGCACGGGCTACGTACCACGCGGGAGTGTCCGAGAACCCGTAATGGCGAATCTTGCCTTCGCGGACCAAATCGTTCAGGGTTGAAACCACTTCTTCCACCGGAGTGATCGTGTCCCATGCGTGCAGCCAGTACAGATCGATATAGTCGGTCTTGAGGCGGCGAAGCGAGCCGTGGAGGGCGCGATAGATATTCTTGCGGCCATTGCCGCCGGCGTTGGGATTGCCTGGCTCGGCGTTGAACGTGAATTTAGTCGCCAGCACCACGCGGTCCCGCAATGCGCGATCAGCAATAAACTTGCCCACCATCTCTTCGCTTTTGCCGCCGGTGTAGCCATCAGCTGTGTCGATGAAGTTGCCGCCTTGCTCGATGTAGCGCTCGAACAGGGCTCGTGAGACACTCTCCTCGGCGCCCCAGCCCCATTCCGTGCCGAAGGTCATCGTGCCAAGACAGAGCGGGCTGACGCGCAATCCTGACCGCCCCAACGTGCTGTATTCGTTCACTTGCATCAGGCTTCCTTCCGATCAATTTTCCAACGCGGCATTTACATCGCGCACCAGATTGCGGATGTAATTCCGGCGGTTCAGAACGTCCACCATCTTCGCGCTAATCTGTTTTCGCTCCGGAGACTCGGCGCGGGGATTGCGTTCCATCAGAGCATCCCATTCTTTCCAATACGACTGCAGTTCCTGCAGCAGCGATTCGTATTTTTCTTCCAGGGCAGTCTTGTGTTTCGCGATTTCCGCGGTCAAAGCAGCATCGTCTTCTTGCATCTGCTTGTTCATTTTTAGCTCTTCGAGCTGCATGTTCAGCTCGAAGACTTCCTCCAGCAGGTCGGGCGGTACGATCTGCTTCTTTACGCCGCCGGTGGCGCGAGCCTGTTCGGTTGCGCTCTTCGATTGTTCTTCGAGTTCCACGCCCTCAAGCCGCAGCAGGTATTGCGTGCGTTTGATGGGATCGCGGAGAGTGCGGTAGGCATCGTTGAGTAATGAGCTCTGTTCCAGGCTCCACTCCTGTTCCTGGCTTCCCGCTCGCGCGCTGAGATCCGGGTGCAGCTTGCGGCTTAAGTGGTAGAACTCTGTCTCCAGTGCGGGAACCTCGATGGTGAGCTTCGCCGGAAGGCCGAAGAAGGAGAAGTAATCGACAGGGGCAGGGGGCTGCACCTTACCGCAGGATTCGCAGAAATGTGCGGCGCGCATCGAGCCGCAGGACCAGCAGCTGTTGGTTTCCAGGGGCAACGGCTTGGCACCGATCTCGGTGAACGCAGGTTTGGTCACTTTTGCATTCCTTCCATGCAGGGCAACACCCCTCCATCAAGCCCGAATCTTCCGGTGACACCGGCAGTCCGCGGGCAAGACGACTCAAGTGGGCTGCCGCACAGGCTCAGGCGGAGAACGAAGTCCCGCAGCCGCACGACTTCGTGGCCTGTGGATTTACAAAGACGAACCCCTGCTGCATCAGAGTTTCCTGATAGTCCAGGGTCATGCCGTGCAGATAAATGAAGGACTTCGGGTCGACGAACACCCGCACATCACCGAACTGGAAAATCCGGTCGCGCTCTCGCGGCTGCGAGTCGAAGCGAATGTTATAGCTCAAGCCGGAGCATCCGCCACCCTGCACGCCAAGACGCAAGCCACCCTGCTCGGGCGAGATGCCTTCTTTTACCATCGCGGTGCGGATCTTTGCGATGGCCTTTTCGGTCACCTGAACGCCCTTAGCCGGGGCTTGTGCCGTCGTGTTTTCTGTCGCGGTCGTCATAAGAGCGATGAGCAACGAGCATTGAGCCATGAGCAAAGGGCGGGCTCGCCCATTGCTCACTGCTCATTGCCCACAGCCGTTCTACTTCGCCTCGGCTGCTACGGGCTTGGGAGCTTCTTGCTTCTTTTTCCAGTCGCCGATCGCCGCGCGAATGGCGTCTTCTGCCAGAACGGAGCAGTGGATCTTGACTGGAGGCAGCGAGAGTTCCTTCACGATATCCATGTTCTTGATGGAGAGAGCTTCGTCTACCGTCTTCCCCTTCACCCATTCGGTCGCGAGCGAGGAGGAAGCGATGGCCGAGCCGCAGCCGAACGTCTTGAACTTGGCTTCTTCAATGACGTTGGTTTCTCGGTTGACCTTGATCTGCAGCTTCATCACGTCGCCGCATTCGGGCGCGCCGACCAGACCGGTGCCTACGTCAGTGCTGCTCTTGTCGAGCGAACCGACGTTGCGGGGATTGTTGTAGTGGTCGATAACTTTGTCGCTATATGACATTATCCGTTTCTCCTGAACTTCGAGTCTTCCCTCAGAGAATCAAGCATCATGCTGAACTCTCTACGGCACGGTTAAGCCGTGCCTCTACCAATTTCCTTACTCTCCAGCCCACTTCACATCCTTCAAGTTGATGCCTTCTTTCGCCATTTCGTACAACGGAGAAAGCTCCCGGAGCCGTTCCACTGTTTCGATAACGCGATCAGCCACATAATCAACCTCGGCTTCGGTGTTGAAACGGCCGATGCCGAAACGGATCGAACTGTGCGCCAGGTCATCGCCGGTGCCAAGAGCCTTCAATACATAAGATGGCTCCAGCGTGGCAGAGGTGCACGCCGAACCGCTCGAAACGGCGATATCATTAATCCCCATCAACAACGATTCACCTTCCACATAGGCAAAGCTGATGTTCAGGTTGCCCGGCAGGCGGTGCTCCATGGAGCCGTTGATGTAAGCCTCGTCCAGCTTGCCCATAATCCGGTCGTTCAGACGATTACGCAGGCCGGCGAGATGGCAGGACTCCTTTGGCATTTCTTCGAGCGCGATGGCGCAAGCCTTGCCTAGACCGACAATTCCGGGCACGTTGAGCGTACCGGAACGCATGCCGCGCTCGTGGCCGCCGCCGTCGATGATCGCGGAAATCTGCACCCGAGGATTCTTTCTGCGGACATACAACGCTCCCACGCCCTTCGGACCGTACATCTTGTGACCTGAAATGGAGGCGAGATCGATGTTCTGCTTGATCACGTCCACCGGGACTTTGCCCACCGCCTGCGTCGCGTCGGTGTGGAAAATCACGCCCTTCTCGTGGCAGAGCTTGCCGATTTCGGCGACCGGTTGCAGCACTCCGATTTCATTATTGGCGTACATGATCGTGACCAGGATGGTCTTGTCATCCATGGCGCGCTTCAGATCATCGAGATCGATGAGCCCATCTTTTTGAACGGGCAGATAGGTCACGCGGTAGCCGAATTTCTCCAGGCGCTTACAGGTGTCCAGCACAGCCTTGTGCTCGGTCACGGCCGTGATGATGTGATTGCCCTTTTCGCGGTACATCTCGGCCACGCCCTTAATCGCGAGGTTGTCGCTCTCGGTCGCACCGGAGGTGAAGACGACTTCTTTGGTGGTCGCGCCGATCAGCTTGGCGATGCGCTCGCGCGCCGTTTCCACACCTTCTTCCGCCGCCCACCCGAACGAGTGATTGCGGCTCGCCGAGTTGCCGAACTTCTCCATGAAGTAGGGCAGCGTCTCTTCCAGCACCCGTGGGTCCATGGGGGTGGTGGCATGGTTATCCATGTAGATAGGGAGCTTGATGCCCTTCGCGCTGGGACTGTGGGTCTCGGGGGCTGCCTGGGGGATTTTCACATCCGTGCTCATTGATTGCCTCTCCTGCTGTTTGATGAAAGTCGTGTTGTCCGAAATTCTTTAATTCGTCTATTCAGCCGATGGTGACTAAATCCGCGCCCTTCGGCGCGCTTACTTCCACCTGATCGGGTTCTTCGCGCATATGCGAAATCTTGATC
>QHVR01000641.1:1128-4843 GCA_003223595.1 Acidobacteriota bacterium | reverse complement strand
CGCGAGATCATCAGCGCGGTGCAATCGGTCGGGGTTCCTGCGCGCAATATTGTCGTTTACGACCGCTACTCGTACGAGATCGATATCGGCAGCTATCAGGCGCTGCTACCTCCCGGGATTCGCATTTTAGGAATTCAGGAGGCATTCGCGGCGGGCGGCGAGTACGAACCGAACGTCTACTGCGATGCCAATTTCTTTGGAGAGTGGGAAACCCGCTCCTACATGGCGAACATAGTCACGCACGACGTGACGAAAATCATCAACGTGCCCACGATGAAGGACCACTCGGCGTCCGGCGTTACCGGGGCGCTCAAGAATCTTGCATACGGTACATTCAACAATGTGGCGCGTACCCATCGCGCTCCATATACCTTCACCAATCCGCTGATCGGGTTGATGTGTACGGTTGAGCCCTTACGTTCGAAGTCCGTGCTGAACATCATGGACGGCATGAGGCAGGTATGGCACGGCGGCCCGCTCACCCAGGTTCAAGATTTCATCGATCAGAGCGGCATTCTGCTGGTGTCGACCGATCCGGTGGCGATGGATACCGTTGAACTGGAGGCGATTGAAAAGAAGCGTCAGGACAAGGGAGCCCCATCCTTGTGGCAGCAGGATCCCAAGAGCATCACCAGCAATAGCGAAGAGTTCTATCACGACGCTTCGAAGAATTTGTTTTTCCGCCAGCCAGGACACGTCGCAGCAGCCGGGAAGCTCGGCTTAGGTGTGGCCGACCTAAAGCAGATCGATCACCGTCGTCTCGCGGCCTGAGTTGATGAAGAATGAAACCGTCCAGCGCCCGCATTCCGCAGACTGGCCCACGCTACTGAAAGACAATGCCCGTAGCGGAGGGCAGGCGCAGCACGCAGTCCACGCACCCGAACGAGCGCTCTGGCAATATCGTGCGGGTGGCTCCGCGCGGTCCTCCCCCATCCTCTTCGAGGGCGTGTTATTTGTGACGTCGGTCGACGGAATGCTGCACGCGATCGATGCCGCCACCGGGATCGCAAAATGGAAATTCAGGGCCGAGGGGCAGGTGCATTCGACTCCCTCGCTTTGCGCCGGCCGAGTGCTATTCGGGTGCGACGACGGAAAAGTGTATGCCGTGGACCGCCATGCTGGAACGAAAGTCTGGGAGACATCTGCGGGCGCGGAAGTTTGGACCTCACCTGTAAGTTGTAACGGAGTTGTATTTTTCGGAAGTGCCGATGCGAAAGTTTATGCAGTCGATGCGGCCAGCGGGCGCACGCGGTGGGTTGAGGAACTCGGTGGCAGAATCTACTCCACCATTTATGCAACCGAGCGGCACCTGTATCTGGGCTGCGGAGATGCAAGAGTCTATTGCCTCGACACTACATCCGGAAAAGTAGTTTGGAGTACTCCCACGGGCAACGGCATCGATTCGTCCCCGGCGGTTGCAGGAGGCCTGGTGCTCATCGGGTCTGAAGATTTCTTCTTTTACGCCATGGACGCCAACACAGGGGAAGTTCGCTGGAAATACGAAACCGGGCTTGGCATCGCGTCTTCCCCGGCAGTGTCGGGGGATGTCACCATTTTCGGCAGCAAGGACGGTTTCCTTTATGCGCTCGAGACTCAGACCGGACATCTGCGCTGGAAAGCCGCGGCCGGCGAGCTGGTCACAGCGCCTCCGGTGATCGGCGAAGGCATTGTCTGTATACAGTCGGGAGGGACCCTGGCTTTCGATCTTGCGACCGGCAAGCTGGTTTGGAGAGCTGCTCTCGGGGGATCGCTGCAATCTGTTCCCGTGCTCGCCGGCGACACAATTTATCTTGCAAGTCTGGGCGGTGAGATATATGCGCTCGAATAGTCGCTGGCTAGCAGCGCTATTTCTGTTTTGCTGGAGCGCTGCGGGGGTCCAGAGTTCGGAAAGCCCAGTGCTCGTGTACCAGAAGAAGTACATCATGGGCACGGTATTTGAAATTGCCGCCTATGATCAGTCACCCCAGCATGCTTCCCCCGCGATCGATCGAGCTTTTCAGGAGATTGTTCAGATTGATGACGAACTCAGCAATTACAAATCCGAAAGCGCCCTGAGCAGACTCAATCGCTCCGCGCATTTTCATGCAGAGACGGTTCCGTCTGACTTATACCGTGTACTCGAAGCGGCGGTGCAGTTTTCCAAGCTCTCTGACGGGAAGTTCGACATCTCCATCGCGCCCTTGGTGAACCTGTGGAAAGCTGCCTTGTCCGGCGATGCCGAGCCTACTCCGGAGCAGCAACTAGCGGTGAAACGTTGCGTCGGCTACGAGAAGATTCAATTCATCGCACCGCGGCAAATCAGTTTTCGTTCTCCATGCATGCAATTGGACCTGGGCGCAATTGGTAAAGGGTACGCTGTAGACAGGGCTGCCGAGGTCTTGCGCGGCGCGGGAATTCCCAACGCCTTGATCAACGCAGGAGGCAGCACGATGCTCGCGATGGGCGCTCCCCCCGGGCAAACGGCGTGGCTCGTACACTTGAGAGACCCTTCTCACAAGATTGATCCCCAGGTCATGCTCAAGGATGAGAGCGTCTCGACCTCAGAGCAAAGCATGCCGTCGATACTGGGAAAGGATTCGCCGGGACATATTATTGATCCCGGGACAGGACAGCCGCTGGAGACGGAGTTCGCGGTCAGCGTCATTGCGAAAACGGGGATGATGTCCGACAGCCTTTCAACGACCTTGCTGCTGATGGGTCCCGGGAAAGGTAGAGTTCTGATTCATGACATGGCGGAGGTTTCCGCGATTTGGATTGCTCCCGACGGGCGACTGGATACCGTGATCAGCGGACCACAAATTCTTTTCGGCAGGAAGGCCTAATCATTCACGACTGGCGAATAACCCGACGGCATATCGCTGAGAAGGCTCTCCTCGGCGTCTTTGTTCTGGTCTCCACATGCGCATGGAGCAGCGTTTTCATACATTGGACGAATCCTGCTTTACCTCCCGCGCGCGAATTGGGGGTCAGCGATCTCGTGCTGTCATACGATGCGCCTTCTCCGCTCATGCAAGCAGCCCGGAAGCAAGGATATCGCCTGTATGCGGAGGTCTTGCCGCAGGAGGCCACAGCAGCCGCGACCAAAGCCGAAGGGGAGGGCTGGGCGGGAATTATTCTTAAGCTCCGGCAATCCGAACGCGCGCAGATGCAGACCGTCCTTGCCGGCTTGCGATCGGCTCATCCCAAGCTTCGATTCTTTGTGCTCGATCCCGATGGCAAGCAACCGGAGATGAGAGGCAGCTTGGTCATCAAGCGCGACGCTATCCTTGAAGTATCGAGCCCGACCGCGCAACCATGGATTGACAGCAACCTTGCTCTCGTCAGAGTTGAACAGGCCGCGGACGGCGGTCGGGTTCCGATGTACGGCTTTTCTTGGAACCCTCCAGTGGCGGGACAGCCTGCAAAAACAATTACTGCAGCCGATTACTCGCTGGCGGCGGCGGAAGCAAGTGCGTTTCACGCCGACTTGATCCTGGAGCTGGATGTTGGATTACAGAAAGCTCTCAGCCAACGTGATGCGCAGGCTTGGACCGTTTGGAAGCAGGTGCGGTCCTATGCCGAATTTTATTCACACCCGGCGCAGGCGGGGTTGCAAGCCGCTGCCGATGTCGTGGTTCTGGTCGATGACCTCGACCCCTCCGATGAGGCCATGAATCTGATGGCCCGCCACAACATTCCATTCAAGGTTTCGCTTCCCATGGGCTTGCAGTCGGAA
>QHVR01000641.1:0-1119 GCA_003223595.1 Acidobacteriota bacterium | reverse complement strand
ACGTTGTAGTCGTCTTCGCAAAGCCGGACAAGGAACTCGCGATTCAACTCGAGCATCTTGCAAGTCAGGGCAAGACTGTCGTGGTGGTGGATGCACACGGTTCGTATCCATGGCAGACTCAGGGCGCCGTCCAGTTGAACGAACACACAGTCTCGTACGCGGTGGGAAGCGGAAAAGTGCTTGAGCTTTCCGAACCGGTCTCCGATCCGGAAACGTTTGCCCAGGACATTCGCCGGCTGATCGGGAACCAAAACGCGTTGATGAGCTTGTGGAATGGACTAACTACGATCGCGGTACCTTACCGGGAAAAGCGCGGCGGCCTGAAAACCGTGGAGCTGATCAACTACGCGCAGGATCCGGTTCGCGTCCAAGTCAAGGTTAAGGGATCGTTCACTGCGATTCGCTACGAGAGCCCCGAGCACGGGTGCTGCAAGTCTCTTGCTGCAACCCAGCGAAACGGATTCACCGAATTCGTAATTCCGGATTTAACCATTGCGGGCAGGGTGCATTTGGAGAATCAGCCGGCAGCTGCTTCCGCAAAAGAACATTAGTGACTCCTCGTTGACCCCCGGCATCTGCTCGCAACTCAGCGAGCGGGCAGTGAACCTCGAAGGACCACTATGGACGCGGCCGGCAACGTAAAGCTGGAATCGCGGCCAGCCGTTACCTGCGTTTTCAGCACGGGGCCATCTGGATCCGCAAGCTTCCGCAGCGGGTCCCAGCGATATTGAGCGCTCCCGAACGTAAAGCTATCGACCGGGCCCGCAAACGAGGTATCCCGCCCAGCGTCCGAATCATGGAAGTTGATCTTTACTGTGTGCGGGTTCTCCTGGTCCCGGTTGACGATCAACAATGCCCATTGTTTGTCGGGTCGTTTAACGGCATACGCGGTCACCAACTTGTGACCGGCGCTGTCTTCAATGTCGCTCGCGGCTGAATAGAGCTGGTGAGCATCGTTGCCAGATTTCAGCCATTCCAGATTGATGAGTTGGCTGGCAAAGAATTGCGACAGCGGCTGCGTAATCTGACGTTTGTTGTCGGTGGCGAACATTCCAAAAGTCGAGTCGGAGTTGTTGCAACCAGGATGCACGCCGAAAGGAATGTAATGGAAATAGTAGA
>QHVR01000640.1 GCA_003223595.1 Acidobacteriota bacterium | reverse complement strand
GTTGCTCTCGGAACTCAGATGGAAATCAGTAATGTGTCCGGCGCCCTTCCATGCTGGCGGGGATTGTCCATCGCGCGCGACCGAGAGCTTCCCGTCCAGAATCCCTTCGGCTGCGAGGTCATCCGGAAGATTCTTCTTGATTCGTTGCGCCAGGTTTACGAGTGCGGCCGCTGGCACGTTTTCGGCCGATGCGGCGAGAGAATATTGGTGACTCGCCGGAAAACCGGCGTCCCCCGTCAAAGTGAGCAGCCCGTCGCCGACCGGAGCGCTGCACATCAGCTGTTGAAAGTCATGGGTATCAGTGCTGTAGTCGGCATCGCACCGTGCTGCCATGCGCAACGCTTTATCGCTGGTAATGTCGTAGCGGCGAAAATCGTCCATCGAAGAAGTGGCGGCGAGGTGCAGCCTGGCAGGAGTGCCTGTCAGGGCGAGATCGAGAAGGATTTCTCCCCGCCAGCCTTGATCGTTTCCTGTAATTAATTTAGTGATCTGGCCCAGTTGCGCGCGGCTCCACTCGAGGTTGACCTGGAGTGGCATGTCTCGCAAGGCATCCGCTCGTTGCCACGTGCCGGTGAGTTGCAGCAGCCCGGTATCGTTCAAGTTCATGTCAGTGCGAAAAGGCTGCGCTTTGAGGCGGACGCCCCAGGAATTCTCCGATTCCTGCCACAAGGAGAAATCCGCATTGGTCAGTGCGTAAGGCTTCTTCTCCGGGCCCTGCTTGAAGTTTATGCGTCCCGAGGTGCCCTCGATGTAAGGGAAGGCCGGCCGCGCCCCCACTTTCGAACGCCCCGTGGGCGCGAGCGGGATTCGCGCCGAGCGTTCTAGTAGCGTCTCCAGATTCCAGTGCCCGCCTTCGCCATGTACCAAGTTGAGACTGGGCTCAGTCAGATCGAGCCGCGCGATCTCCATGCGCCCGCGCAACAGCGAGGTTAAGCGCAGGGCGGCCGTGACCTCGTTGGCGCGGACGATAGGTTCGGCTCCGAACGCGGGATCGTCGTACACCACGAGGTTTTCCAGGTCGAAACCGGGGCGCGGTAAAAGGCGGAGGTGCACCGAGCCAATATCCACCGAGCGGCCCAAGGCGGCGCTGATGGAACGAATGATGCGAGATTTCAGCCGCGAGGCACCGGGTCGAATAACGAAAAGGGCTAGCAGAATGGCTGCCAGGACTGCGATGCGCCGCTTAGAGAAGAACGACTTCACTCTGCCCTCACCGAAAGTCCGAGGGTCTTCATCGCACAAACTGGAGGGTTCGCTTCCAGCGTGTTTTATCGAAGAAGTGCAACACGCGATGAATTCCACGCGATCGGCAAAGGTCGTCTTGCGATATTGATCGTCGGGCGTATCAAACGACCAATAAATAAACATCGGCCGCCCAATGACGTTTTGCTTGGGAATGAAGCCCCAGTAGCGGCTGTCGAGGCTCACGCCCCGGTGGTCGCCCATGGCGAAGTAGTGATCCGGCGGAACGACGATATCATCGCCATGGATGTAAGACGGCAGATCGACGGCCCAGTTCGACCAGACATTCGGGTCATCACCGGGAGGAACGGACGGAAAATTATTGCGATAAGGATCGAGCGTGTCCCGGTCGTGCAGAACATAGGGCTCATCTAGAGCTTGATCATTGCGATATACGACTCCATTTCGCAAATGAATGTGGTCCCCGGGGATACCGATGATGCGCTTCACGACATAGAGACCCGGTGTTTCCGGCGACAGGAACACGACGATATCGCGAAAGTGGACGTCGCGGTAGGGAAGTAGAGGTCCGATCCAGTTGCTCTTGGGAGCAAACTGAATGCGATTGACGAAGACATGGTCGCCGATGAGCAGCGTGTTCTCCATCGAGCTGGAGGGAATTTCGAAGGCCTGTACCACGAATGTGATGATGAACAGGCCTGTGACCAGGACGGCACAGAGCGAGGCCAGAAACTCGACGGTGGTTTCCTTCGGCCTTTCTTCGGCTGGTTTCTTTTCTAAGCTGCCGTCTCTCTTCGCCACCGGGGTGCTTTCGACAGTTTTGATTGCTCGGGCCACGTCTTCAGTGTACCAGTCGGAGGGTCCGGTTCCAGCGGGTGTTCTGGAACAGATGAGTCAAGGCATAGGCAAAACGGTACGCCTTGCCGGAGGGAACATCCTGATCGAGGGTTTTTATCGACCAGTAAATCAGCAGCGGCCGGCCAATGATATTTTCGCGGGGTACAAATCCCCAGTACCGGCTGTCCTGGCTGTCATCCCGATTGTCGCCCATGACGAAATAGTGGCCCTGGGGGATGATCAGTTCTCCATCCTCGACCAGTTTGCGCATTTCCAGCCACCACTTTCCCTCCATGCCATAGATAATTGGCATATCGGTGCGCGGGAAATTGTCGCGAAACAGATTGCTGGGCGGCTCGAGAAAGCGCACATAAGGTTCAGTCAGAGGTTTTCCATTGATGTAGACAGTCTTGTTGACCATGCGCAGGCGGTCGCCTGGGACGCCGATGACGCGCTTGACGAAATGCTGCTTGGGATCCACTGGGTAATGAAAGACGATCACATCGCCGCGCGAGATCTTTTGATAAGGCATGATGTGATCCCCCAGCCCGCGACCGCCGTAGCAAAGCTTGTCTACAAGAAGATAGTCGCCGACCAGCAGCGTGTTTTCCATCGATTCGGACGGAATCTGGAAGGCCTGCACCACGAACGTGATGACAAAGATCGCAATCACGATGGTTCCAATGAGGGATTGCACGGAGCTGACGATATCGGCGGCAAAGCTGGGAGCGGGGTGCTGTTGAGGCGCAGCCGTGGCCGGCTCCTCGGAGGCCGACTCCGGTGACGAGACACCGGGTTCCGCGGTGTCCACCGCAATGGGAGGAGGCTCGGGCTGGCCGGGTACGACGATCTCTGAGTTGGGAGAATCCATGAACTCTACTTATCTGATGTGTGTGGTACGCGGGCCGCTGCTTTTCCTTCGCCCGCTTTCGGTCTCGATGCCAAAAAGGTTAGCACCTGTCGTGCTGCATCCTGCTCCGCGGTCTTCTTGGTCGACCCATTGGCGCGGCCTATAAAACTTCCGTCCTTGTCTTTGCCGTGTAGACGGGCCTCCACCGTGAATGTTTTGTTGTGCTCCGGGCCAGCCTCCTCCACCAGCACGTAAGCCGGTTGCGGAAGCCCAAGACTCTGCACTGCCTCTTGCAGGGCAGATTTGAAGTCGGTGATGGGAAGCGTGCCGCCGCCCTGCTCCATGCGCTCCAACTCCGGCGCGATCACATTGCGCAGTACAAATTCGCGGGCTACCTCCAACCCGCCGTCGAGATAGATAGCTGCCAGGATCGCTTCCAGGGCATCGACCAGCAGAGCGGTTTTGCCACGTCCGCCGCTCTTTTCTTCTCCGCGGCCCAGCCGCAGGTAGTGGCCCAACTCCAGTTGCTGTGCTACCTGGATGAGGTGCCTTTCGCTGACCAGATGGGCTCGCAATTTGGAAAGCTCCCCTTCACGAAACTGGGGAAAACGCTGAAACAGCTCCTCGCTTGTAACCAGCGCGAGCACGGCATCGCCCAAAAACTCGAGTTGCTCGTTGTCGCGAACTTTATATTTGCTCTCGCCCGCAGATTGCGCTTCTTGCTCCCGGGCCTGTGAGCTGTGCGTGACCGCTTGCTCAATCACGGCCCGGCGGCGGAAGTGGTAGCCCAATCCCTGTTCCAGAGCCGTTATTTCCCGTTCCTTCATAAAAGTGACGTTCATGTACGACAGCCGCCTGGACTGTCCTAGCGAGCGCAGCTCGCCTCTGAAGCGGAGAGTAGCTTTCTGCGGAGAACTATTTTGGCGGTGCTGCGCTTTGTCCCGGCGCCGATCCGCTGCTCAGCTTGGTCAACCTATCCTGCTCGGAGTGCGCCGCTTTGGCCGCGGGGGAATCTGGCTGGTTCTTAGTGAGGTCCACCGCTTGATTCGCGTACTTCAACGCGTCGGGATACTTGTTTTGCATGTCGAGGGCAATGGCCAGCCGCAACACCGCTACCGGGTCGACCTGCTCGGGAAATGCCTCGACCGACTTGCGCAGGTCACTCTCCGCCTCTGCGTAGTTCTTGGCATTGGACGCGAGCGTACCCAGAATCGCATACGCCTCGGAGCGGATGAAGCGCTTGAATTGATCGATCTTCTCGGGCGGGAAGCCGGCGCTGGGCACATCGCTGTCAACGGTCACCAGAGCGCGCTCGGCATCTTTCTTCGCCTCCGCCAATTTTTGATCGCGATCGAGATCGGTGTCCCGCGTCTTCTCCGCCAACACTTGCGAAGCCGTGACTAGCGCCTCCGGATCATCCGGATCAATGGCCAGCGATTTCTGCGCCATCTCCAGCATCTTGTCTGCGTTCGTCTGGTACTTCTGCATGGCTGACTTGTACAGGACCACGCGCAATTCGCTATCCGGGTACTTCGCCGAAAAATCCTCGGCCGCCTTTTCCGCTGCAGCGGGATCGGTCAGTTGGATCGCGGCTTTGTATGCTTCGAACTCCGGCTGAGTCTTGGCTGCCGGCGCTCGCTTGCCCTGCGCAGTGGTCGTTGACTGAGCGTTTGGCGCGGTTTGGGTTGCCGATTTGTCCTGCGCCCAGACGCCCACGCATATCACCAGCACTGCGATCACGATCGCTGCTTGCTTCATAGCTCTCCTCGACAAACGTCCTGAATTCCGGAAATTGCATTCTATCGCAGGCAAAGGTGGACTCTGGAGCTTTGCTTCGGATTTCACAAGCTTACTGCGGTTTCACCGAAGGCTCGTACGCCTGTTGTAACCCTCGTTCGGCTGCGGCCTTAACTTCGGGCAAATCGGCGCCCACGGTCAGAGCGGCGCGATATTCGTTCAATGCCGCGTCGCGCTGCTCTTTCATATCCATGATTCTGCCCAAATATACGTGCGACCAAGCCAGAACTTTTGGGTCCCGGGTGGCTTGGATCGCCTTCTGGAAATTTTCCGCGGCACCGTCCCGATTCTTGTTTGCCACGGCGACCTGCGCCAAAATGAACAGCGCGCGTCCCTCGTCGCCGATCTTACGATCCAG
>QHVR01000315.1:11488-12696 GCA_003223595.1 Acidobacteriota bacterium | reverse complement strand
CCGCAGCGCACTGGTTGCATCAGGAGCAACGGCAGGATGTAGCGTTCGGTAAAAGTTCGGCGGCGCGAGCGGAACCCTACTTCGCTCGCGCAATCGCGGCAGTGGTAAGGTTGGGCGAACCAGGAATCGGAAGAATCAGTCATAGGCTTGCACCTCAGAAGTACTCCAGATCAGAAGAACTCCAGACGAACCGGCGCGAGAACCAAGTGCCAACATTTTACATCAGTCCCGCTCAAACCGAACGCGCGGTTGACGCGTTCGCGTTGCTGCGGGTTACGCCAACTTCAGCCAGGCGCGGCCTTCTTCTTGCCTCCAAGCATACAACAAAATTCAGTTTTTGTAGCATCCCCGCTATCACGGGCTCGATATGCGTCTCCTTACGAATACCTGACGTGTTGAGCAGGCGGGTACCGGCCAAAATACGCGCAAAGGCCTCCGGGGCGGGGGCGCCTGGTTAGTCGCACAACTCCGCGTACCCGGTGTGCGTAACATACTTGTGTTGCGGGCTTGTCGCATGCTAACGTGCGCCGTTCCGGTCTTTTACGCTCTGTCAGCAGGGCAACAGCGAGACCAGCGCTTTCCATCCTAGCTCGCGAAGGATTTATCTATGAGCACCCCGGTAATCTCCGAGGCCCGCAAAAAACATACTCCGTACGTGCCCGAAACCATGGAGATGAAGGAATTCACCTTCCGTGCGCTGCTGATCGGGTTGGTAATGACCGCGATCCTCGGCTCGGCCAACGCCTATCTGGGACTTAAGGCAGGCATGACGATTGCTGCGACGTATCCCGCTGCGGTCATCGGGATGGCGTTGCTGCGCTTGATGAAGGGCTCGCTGCTCGAAGAGAACATCGCCCGAACCGTGGGTTCGATCGGTGAATCGGTCGCCGCGGGAGCGGTATTCACGATCCCTGCCTTCGTCATGGCCGATTTGTGGCCGGGACTGACTGCCCAACAGTACTGGAAGTCGGTTGCTTTGATGATCATCGGCGGCACGCTTGGAATTCTGTTTGTCACGCTGCTCCGCCGCGTCATGGTTGAAGATCCCGAACTTCCCTACCCGGAGTCGGTCGCCGCCTCCGAAATTCATAAGGCCGGGCAGCAGGGCGCGAAAGCGGCCAAGATTCTCTTCGCCAACATGGGCTTTGGTGGGGTGCTGTACCTGCTCGGCGCCGTGAATGTGTTCTCTGCCAGCAACACGTTCCCAG
>QHVR01000315.1:0-11469 GCA_003223595.1 Acidobacteriota bacterium | reverse complement strand
TTTACCGGACCCGACGTGAGTCCGGCCTATCTTGGCGTGGGGTACATCATCGGCCCACGGCTGGCAGCGCTGAATTTTGCCGGCGGAGTGCTGGCCTGGGGCTTACTGGTTCCGCTCCTCACCTTCACCATCGGGCCATACATTCAGGCCGCACAGCCGGACGGACAGCCCATTCCCTGGTCACTGCTAGCGGGAGCTATCTACTACTCGATCGTTCGCCCCATTGCGGTCGGCGGCATGCTCGTGGGCGCTACGTACACACTGTTCAAGATGCGGAAGCAGCTGGGTGTGGGAATGGGGCGCGCCATTTCAGATTTGAGGAAGTCGGCTGCTGCCCATACCGCCACAACACGCACCGAGCGCGATCTTCCTTCGAAAGCGGTCTTCGCCGGCGTTGGCCTGGTATTCATCGCCATGATTGTCCTCTATTACTACTTTCTGAGCGGCGCCGGAGGCCTTTCGAGCTCCAAGATTCTTTCGGGCGCACTGGTTGCGGCCTTGGTGATGGTGATCGTCGGATTCTTCTTTGCCGCCGTCTCCGGAAATCTCGTGGGGATGATCGGCTCCTCCAACAATCCGGTCTCGGGCCTTACACTTTGCACGCTGGTCATCGCCGCGCTCTTGATGGTCGCGCTCGGAGTTTCCGGCAAAGGTGGCGTGGCGGCTGTGCTCGGAGTGGCCGCCGTGGTTTGCGTTTCCTCCGCGGTCGCCGGTGAGATGTTGCAGGATTTGAAAGTGGGCCACATTCTTGGCGGCACCCCCGCCAAGATGCAGATTGGCGACCTGTTTGGAATCGTGGTGGCGTCTCTCGTGCTCTTCGTTCCGCTCGCCTATCTCGACAAGGCCTATCACTTCGGCAGCAATGCATTGCCAGCGCCGCAGGCTGGGCTCATGGCCATGCTTTCGAAAGGAATTGTGGGTGGCGATATGGCCTGGCCCCTGGTCGTGGTGGGCATCCTCCTTGGCCTCTCGATGATCATGATTGAAGTGAAGAGCGTGATGCTGTTTTCCGTGGGCATGTACCTGCCGCTGGGCACCACCTTCGCCATCTTCGTCGGTGGCATCATCCGCTGGGCGACGGACAAATTGCGCGATCGCCGCGGTCTGAATGATGCGCAAAAGGCGCGCGTGGACAACGCCGGCGTGCTCACCGCTTCAGGCCTGATTGCCGGGGAAGCGTTATGCGGCCTCGTAATCGCCGGTCTCGTGGGCTCCGGTAAGGACGTCACGCTGCTGCATTGGACACCTTCGATCTGGGCCGCCATCGCCGCTCTCGTGATACTCATCGTGGTCATGGTCCGCGTTCCCCTGGCCAATGCGGGCAGCCCGGATGAACCCGCGCCGCCAACCGCGATTATGTAAGCAGGAACCAACGCAACGACGCACTCGCCCCGGGTGGGCTTGGTTTTCTTCGTTTGTTCATTTTGAATGTCGATTCCACTCAATATTGCCGAGGTCCAGCACCGCATCGCAAGTGCAAGTCGGCGTGCCGGGCGCCAGCCGCAGGAGGTCGTGCTGATGGCCGTGTCCAAGACCCATCCAACGGAGCGAATTCGCGCAGCCTACGCGGGAGGAATCCGCGTTTTCGGCGAAAACCGCGTGCAAGAGTTTTCGGGAAAGGCGGACTCCTTACTTGACTTGGTGGAGGCGGAGTGGCACATGATCGGGCACTTGCAATCCAACAAGGCCGCCAAGGCCGCGGAACTGTTTGCAGCGGTGGACTCCCTTGATTCTGTAAAACTGGCAGATCGGCTGAACGCCGCGGCAGAACAGGAGAACAAGAAAATCCCGGTGTTGATCGAAATGAATGTCGGAGGCGAGGAGTCAAAAAGCGGCGTCCCGCCGGAGACGCGGGATCTCGAAGATCTATTGCAGTCCGTGCCGCGCTTTGCCGCGCTGGAATTTCGCGGACTAATGACGGTGCCTCCGTTCAGCGACGATGCCCAAGGCGCCCGGCCCTACTTCCGCAGGCTGCGGGAATTGCGTGACTCCATCGCCAGAAGAAAGCTTCCGGGCATCAGCATGGAAGTGTTGTCGATGGGCATGTCGCACGATTTCGAAGTGGCGGTCGAAGAAGGCTCGACCTGCGTACGGGTGGGAACAGCGATCTTCGGAGAGCGCCCCAAGCCATGATGATTTCAGGGCCGCCAGGCTACATGCGTTCTCCGATCCTGAGCATTACAGTGCAGTCCTCGAGATGATTCCGATCAGCGAGACCGAGACTGGCGTCACTTTTCCCGTCAAGGTTCATCCTCGAGCCAAGAAGGCTGCAATCACGGGCGAACTCGGCGATGCGCTGAAGGTCTCATTGACGGCCCCTCCCATTGAGGGCCGGGCCAATGACGCGTGCATCGAGTTCTTCGCAAAACTTTTGAAGGTCCCGAGGTCTTCCGTTACCATTGCGTCCGGCGGGGGCGGTCGAAACAAAGTCATTCGCGTGTCGGGTGTAACGGCTCAGTATGTGCGCGAGCATCTGCACGTGTGAGATTGTGCGGCCGAATTCAGGAGCTATTTTGACCTTCTCTGAACGATTCCATGAGATTCGCACCGGATTCGAGCGCCCATTCTGGGTCGCCAATATCAGCGAGCTTTTTGAGCGCCTTTCCTACTATGCGGTGTTCGCTGTGCTCGCGCGCTATCTGCACGAGGGCTTGCACTTCAACGTGGAACAAGCCAGCAGCCTTACCGGAATGTTCGGGGGCTGGGTCTGGTTTCTGGCTGTCGTGGGCGGGGCGGTGGCGGATCGACTCGGCTTTCGCCGCGCACTTTCGCTCGCTTATCTCATCCTCAGTACTGCTTATTTTTTGCTGGGATCGCTGAGCGCGTCCTGGTTCGCGCCGGTCCGCAATGCTGTTCCTCTGGTCCCACTGGTTGCCTTTGTTTTGATCTTGCCGGCACTCGGCGTCGCGCTGGTGAAACCGAGCGTTGTTGGTACCACAGCTAGAGCATCGCAAGAGAATGTTCGCTCAGTCGGTTATTCCATCTATTACACGCTGGTAAACGTAGGCAGCACGCTCGGTCCTTTGATTGCCGGCTGGGAACAGGATCACGGCAGCCCGGAGATCCTGTTTCGCATCGCCGCACTCAGCGTATTCCTGATGCTCTTCGTCGTTCTGATCTTCTTCAAAGAGCCCAGTCGAGCCGGCAATGGTCAGACGGCCAGTCTCGCGCAGGTCGGCCACAATTTCCTGACCGTGCTTTCCAACCCGCGTTTCATGCTTTTCCTCCTCATCTTCACCGGCTACTGGATTGTCTTCTGGCAGGAGTTCATCGCTCTACCCCTCTACATCACGGCATACATCGATCCCAATGCGAATACCGCAAGAATTCTGGCCACCGACCCCATCGTAGTCATCTGCTTCACCATGCTGATTGGATTTCTCACCAAACGTATGCACGCCTTCCATGCCATCGTGCTGGGCACCTTGATCTCGAGCCTGGCTTGGATTCTGCTGATCGTGCATCCTTCGGTGTGGATGGCGGTCGCCACACTCGTTGCCGTCGCCATTGGCGAAATCGTGCAGGCACCACGCTATTACGATTACATCTCGCGCCTTGCCCCCGCCGATCAGCAGGGAACCTACATGGGATTCGCGTTTTTGCCGCTCGGTATCGGTTCATTTATTGCCGGCAAGTTCAGCGGTTGGCTGATGCACCACTTCGGCGAAGAACTTCATCAACCGAAAATGGTCTGGTGGGGTGTAATCGCGGTAGGACTCGTGACCACACTGCTGCTGTGGATTTACGACCGCGTGCTACGCTTGCCGGCCGACCAGAGAACCTGAGCGCGGTTCAGCTTGAGACCGAGCGCTCTCCAGCCTCAATTCGCCCAAACTCCCTCGCTTGTTTACAATAGAAGTTCGCCCATGAACCTAGCTGCCATTCAGTCTGCGCTGCGCGAACGCAACATTGACGCCTGGCTGTTCTGCGATCACCACCATCGCGATCCCATTGCCTATCGCGTACTCGGGCTGCCGCAGAATCTGATGGTTACACGCCGCTGGTTCTATCTGATCCCGGCCGAAGGCGAACCGCTCAAGCTGGTGCACAAAATCGAGGCCGGGCACCTTGATTCCCTTCCCGGCAAGAAGAGCCAATATTCGGGATGGCAGGAATTGTTTGAGAAATTGAAAGCAATGCTGGCCAATCAGCGGGACTTGGCCATGCAGTATTCCCCCAACAACAGTGTTTTCACGATCTCGCTGGTGGATGCTGGTACGGTGGACCTGCTGCGGGGTTTGGGCAAAAACATTGTGAGCGCTGCGGATCTGGTAGCCCAATTCGAATCCACCTGGACCGACGAGCAGATCCAGTCTCATTTTGCTGCCCGCGACAGCATCGATGCCATTGTTGGCGAATCGTTCAAGGAAATCGGGCGCCGTGTTCGCAATGGCGGCACCAAAGAGCACGACATTCAGCAGTGGTTCATGCAAGCGTTCGAACGCGAGAATATTTTGACTGACGACCCACCCATTGTGGCAGCCAATGCCAATGCGGGGAATCCACATTACGAGCCGCATGCCAGCCGCCCCGTTCCAATTCGCGAAGGCGATCTGGTGCTGCTTGATGTATGGGGAAAGAAGAACACTCCTGGGGCAACGTACTACGATGTCACCTGGATGGGCTTTGTAGGCAGCTCACCTTCCGCCCGCATGCAGGAGATATTCCATATCGTCCGTGATGCTCGGGATGCCGGCGTAAAGACGGTGCTGGACGCCGTCAATTCCGGGCGCCGCATTGCCGGCTGGGAGGTCGATCGCGCGACCCGCGGCCACATTCAGAAGGCAGGGTACGGCGACTATTTCATTCATCGTACCGGACATTCCATCGGAACCGACGTCCATTCCAATGGCGCCAACATGGACGACCTTGAGATCCATGACGAGCGGCAGATCCTGCCGAACTCCTGCTTCTCCGTTGAGCCCGGCATTTACCTTCCGGAATTTGGCGTCCGGAGTGAAGTGAACGTTCTCGTCCGGGCAAAATCAGCGGAAGTAACGGGAAAAATTCAACGCGAGATTGTGATCATCTGAATGGCAAATTCCACAACTGATAAAGCGAAAATTGTGCCCTCTGAAACCGTGACCCTGATGTCGGTGCTCGCGCCTGCCATCGGATGGCTGGTTCCGGGCGCCGGACACTTGATCCAGAAACGCTGGATTCGCGGCCTGCTGCTGTTCGTCTCCATCGTCACGCTATTTCTGCTGGGCTTGGCGATGCAGGGCCGCATCTACAAGGCAAATGGCGGAGACATCCTCGAGATGCTCGGTTTCATCGGCGACGTGGGTGCCGGAGGCCTTTACATTCTGACCTTGGCCAATGACTGGGGACAGGGCGCGATCGCTTTTGCCACCGCTGATTTTGGCACGAAATTCATGATTGTTGCGGGATTGCTCAACTTCATCGCGGTTGCCGATGCCTACCACATAGCGATCGGAAAAAAGCGATGACGCGAATCTTCGCTGTGTTCCTCTGTGGTGAAGAACTCCGTTCTTTGGGGAGACTCAAGCAGTGACTATCACTCTCAATCATTTCAGCGCGGCGCTAGTCTTCTCACTGTTCGCGTCCGTCGTCTTCGGCATCACCCACCGCGATACCACGCGCGAAATGGTGCGCTACGGCCTCTACTGCTTCGCTATGTTCCTGGGTGGAGTCCTAGTGGCGGGCTGGGCGATGTGGATCCTGCGAAGATAACACTAAAGGCGTTTGCTCACGACTCAGGACTGACGACCCAGGGCTCGTGCTACCCTTCCCACACGAACGCGTCGAAAATCCTTTTGGTATCAAAACTCAGCCGCCGGTAGAGCGCCACTGCTTTATGATTGGCTTCGGTCACCGTAAGCGAGAGCGCCGCAAAATTTCTCTTCCGCAAGTTGGCGCGTGTTGCGGCCAGTAACAACTCTCCAATTCTCTTTCCACGATATTCCGGCAGGACGCAGACTTGCGTCACGTGCCCGACATCGCTGCGCACTCGCGAGCACAAGATCAAGCCGATGATGCTCTTCGACTTGCGATCGAGCGCCACGAAAGAAGCTTCCGCATCGAACACTCCGCAGCCCGGAAAACGCACGATGTTGTTCAGAAAGCGGAGCGACCCGCTCAGCGTGTGGTATTGATCATTGATCAGCGCATCCACGTGCCCGCGATATGATGCGGTGATCACGGCAGCAGAGGGCTGATAGTCAGCCTCATTCCAGCCCCGGATCTCGACCTCAGGGAGTATCGTATTTTGCTGCGGCCCTGGTTTCCCAATCGTCAGAACCATGAAGAGGCGGGGATGCCGCTGGAACCCGGTCTCCAGAAAGGGCCGCGATACCACGTTCGCGTCATGCGCGAGCAGTTGCGCCTCCACCCGGTGGATGCCAGGAGATTGCTGCAGGGTCTCGATCACATGCGTCAACAACCGGATCTCAACTTGCCGCGCGTCGGGAAGGCGATTGCCGTTTGTGACATAGAGGTCCCCAATCACGCCCTTGCTGCCCTCGTACACAAAAAACGAGTAGCCAAATACCCTTCCCCGGTCCACTGCGGCATATCCAGGAAGAATCTTGGCGTCTACATACCGCAGAATCATTTCCGCCGAACCGGAATAGTCCCAGGACAACAACCGCGACCACACGGAAGTCTCGTCCTCCAGCAGCGAACGTAGATCCACGGAAGAGAAATGCCTGAGGTCGAGAATCTCCAACTGGGCTCCTGCGGCAGACGGGCAGCTAGCGTCGCGGCAAAAATCCGAGTGTAGATGGTTCCGCTGTGTTGAGGCAAACCACATGAACACGCCCCGGCAACATCCGTTTGCTGGACGCAAGAGCTGGGAACAATTCGCGCCTGCCCAGTGATTCCCCTCACTTAGCTACGCTCAGCCGAGGTGTGCTTCTAAATACGCAAGAGATTCCACTGTTCTCGCAACCCATTGTTAATCCGTAGCTTAGCGCGACTCAGGCATGCGCTCATCGTGCTTTTCCTCACTCCGAGCTGTGATTGCCGTCACACCCTTTCCGTGGCCTTATCCCGATAATTGAATCCTGCAGCAAGTTTCACTCGGCTGGGGGTTCTGGTGGCAAAAGGACGTGTTTCGATCGTCGTGGAACGATGCAAGGCATGTGGCTTCTGTGTGGAGTTCTGTCCAACGCACGTGCTGGCGCTCTCTTCCGCCTTCAATTCCAAGGGATACCATCCGCCGCACGTGGTGCACCCGGAAAAATGTAGCGGTTGCGATCTCTGCGGCATGTACTGCCCGGATTTTGCGATTTACGGCACCAAGGCGGGCGAACTCAAAGTCAACAAGGCGACCGGGGGTGAGAAATGAAGGCCGATCCTCATGGCGTGTTGACCGGAACACATTTTATCGACGGGGATCATGCGTGCTGCGAAGGCGCGCTTGCTGCCGGCGCCAGGTTTGCCGCGGGATATCCCATCACACCTTCGACGGAAGTAGTCGAGCGGTTCGCTGCCCGGGTGCCCACGGTTGGCGGAACATTCATCCAGATGGAAGACGAACTCGCAGCCTCAATCACGCTTCAGGGTGCGGTCTGGGGCGGCGCCAAGGCATTCACGGTCACCTCTGGTCCGGGCTTCTCGCTGATGATGGAGCATATTGGCTACGCCGCCATGACCGAGACGCCATGCGTGTTCGTCGACGTCCAGCGCGGCGGCCCTTCCACCGGTCTGCCCACACTCCCCGCACAAGCCGATATGATGCAGGCCCGCTGGGGATCGCATGGCGATTACGAGATCATCGCTCTGTGCCCGAACTCGCCGCAGGAATGTTTCGATCTGACCATCAAAGCTTTCAATATGGCTGAAGAATTCCGCGTCCCTGTGATGTTCATGATGGATGAAGTGGTGGGGCACATGACGGAGAAGGTCGTGATCCCAGCCGCCGATGAGATTGAAGTCGTGCCCCGAAAGCACACGCGCAAATCGGTGGAAGATTATCTCCCCTACGGCAGCAACGGTGACATGGTTCCGGAGATGGCTCATGCGGGCGAAGGTTACAAATTCCACGTAACCGGCCTGACCCACGATGAACGCGGCTATCCGAACATGACTCCGCAAACACAGGACAAACTGGTCCGCCGCTTGCAAAACAAAATCCGATCCGCGGCCGACCGCATCTGCCTTTTTGAGGAAGATGGAATCGAGGGCGCCGATGTGGTTGTTGTCTCCTACGGCATCACTTCGCGGGTGGCGCAGCGCGCCGTTCAGATGGCTCGCGAACGTGGCCTGAAAGTCGGCAAGCTCCGTCTGATCACGGCATGGCCGTTCCCGGAGAAGAAAATCGCTGAAGTCGCGCCGAAGGTGAAAGCCTTGGTAGTCCCCGAACTCAATCTCGGCCAGATGGTGCGCGAAGTGGAACGTGCCGCACAGGGCAAAGCGAAAACAGTCGCAATCCCGCATGCGGGCGGCGGAGTCCACAGCCCCGACCAGATCCTCAACGCCATTGTGGAGGCCAGCCGATGCTGAATATTGTCGACAACACTGTGAACCCGGTCGAACCATTTCTGCGCAGCGACCGGATGCCCCACATCTGGTGTCCGGGATGCGGCATTGGCACTACTGTCAACTCGTTCGCCCGCGCTCTGATTGATTCAAAAATCGATTTGGAGTCGCTGGCCTTGGTATCCGGCATTGGCTGCACCGGTCGCGTTGCCGGTTACGTAAAGCTGGATTCTTTCCACACGACCCACGGTCGCGCGATTCCCTTTGCTACCGGATTGAAACTCGCGAATCCAAAACTCAACGTCGTTGTTTACTCGGGCGATGGCGATCTCTCTGCCATTGGCGGCAACCACCTGATCCACGCCGCGCGGCGCAACATCGACCTGAAAGTCATCTGCGTAAACAACCTGATCTACGCCATGACGGGCGGTCAGACCGCTCCCACCACGCCCGGGCATGCAACCACTTCCACCAACCCTTATGGCACATTTGAGCCTGCGTTCAATCTGCCCCATCTGGTCGAGGCGGCGGGCGCCGTTTACGTTGCGCGGTGGACGACCTTCCATGTTCGACAACTGGCGCGGTCTATCAGCGAGGCGTTTCAGAAAAAAGGATTCTCGTTTATCGAAGTCATTTCACCCTGTCCTACCCTGTACCAGCGCCGCAACAAAATGGGCGACGGTCTGGACACCATGAAGTACTACAAAGAAAAGAGCAAGGTGAAGCATGGCGCTCCCACCAGCGAAGTGGGCCTCACGTTGAATGGAGAGATCGCGGTGGGCAAATTCGTGGATCGCGATCGGCCTGACTACCAATCCATGATGCGAGCCCAGTACGTCGAGTCCTTGGGCGAGCGCTATATCGAAGAACCCGAAGCGGAGTGTGTATGCGGCTAACCGAGATTCGCATTGCAGGATTCGGAGGCCAGGGAGTGATCCTCTCGGCCGTGGTGCTAGGCAAGGCGGCATCGATCTACGAAAACGGCTTCGCCACGATGACGCAAAATTTCGGCCCCGAAGCCCGCGGAGGTGCTTGCAGCGCGCAGCTGATCGTCTCCGATTCTCCCGTGCTGTATCCGTATGTGACCCGGCCGGACATTATGGTCATCCTCTCGCAGGAGGCCTATCAGCGTTTCGCCCCCGAACTGAAGCCCGGCGGCACCCTCATTGTGGAAGAGGACCTGGTACGCGTCTCCGATCTCCAAGGCGATCCCAAAGTGTATAGCGTACCCGCGACTCGCTTCGCCGAAGAACTGGGCAAACGCATGGTGCTGAACTCAGTCATGGTGGGATTCTTTACGGCTATCACGCAACTGCTCACTCCGGATGCTGTGCGCAAGGCCGTCGCCGACTCGGTGCCTCCAACCTTCCGCGAATTGAATCTCAAGGCCTTTGAAAAAGGATTTGCCTACGGCACTTCGCTGGAGGCGCCGCTTCGGCCCGAACCGGGAGAATTGACGTACTCGAAAGAGTAGAGAACTTGAACTAGGGCTTGGTGCCGGCAGCCGCCACGTAGCAGTAGTCCACGTCTTGCGGAGCGTAGTGGCCGAGCAACGTGACATGTCGCCCCGCTGTCTGTTGAACCACGTTGTGCATCCACGTAGTCGGCGCCACCAGTAAATGTTCGCCACCAGGCAGGTTTCCAGATTCGTACTTCTGTACCGGCTGGTTACGATAAAACGCCAAGCCATATTCGAGTTCTCGCTGCACTCCATACACCGCGATGGGCAACTGCTTCGTTTCTACGCTGGCCAATTCTATCGCTAGCGGGCGCGCGGAGAGTTTCAGGTCGATAGCGGTGGTGCCGAGTTTCAGCACCGCCGCGACACTCAATACCACCGGAACCAGCGTCACGAATCGGAGCATGCGTAAATGCCGGCGCACCAATGTCAGTGCGATGGCGAAACAAAGCACGAACGCGATCGCAACCGCAATGAACATTGGCCGTCCTCCCGGCAACCGATGCTCAGTGACAGCGTAGCTAATCAATACGGCGGGCACGATGGGAGCTGACGCCAACAATGCATGAAGCACAACCAACCACTTCGGCAGTGCTTGCGATCTCTCAGAATGGCGAAGCAGGTAGTCACCCAGCAAGACGGCTGCCGCAGGAATTGCGGGAAGAATGTAACCGGGTAGCTTTGATTGCGACAAAGAGAAGAAGACGATGTGCACCACGAACCAGGCTACAGCGAAGATCCTGAACTGGAATTCAAGCTCACGCGCCGCGGATTTTCTTTCCGTCCACCACCCCCGAAGTGATTCAACCAGCGCTATTACTGTGAACACGGTCCACGGCAAAACGGCAAGAGCTGCAACCGGAAGGTAGTACCAGAACGGCTCCGGGTGATGATAGACATTGCTAGAAAAACGCGCGAGATTATGCTCGAGAATAAATTCGTGAAAGAAAACGGGATTTCGCATCTGGACCGCCACGTACCATGGCAGTCCGATGGCGCAGAACAACAGGATGCCAGGAATCCAGAGAGTCCTAAGAATGAGTCGTGGTTCGCCAACCACGAACGAAAACACCACCACCACGAGGCCAGCCAAAAAAGGTGCGACGGGACCCTTCGCTAGCATCCCCAATGCCATCAGCGCATAGAAGGTGAGCAAGTATTTTCGCTTGCCGCTCTCCCGCCAGGCCCACCACGCCAGCATACCCATGCAGAACGCTGCGGCCAGCGGCATGTCCGTTGAAGCAGCGCGGGCGTAGCCAATCATTCCAGCGCAGGAAGCCGTGATCAGCGCCGCATCCACCGCCATGCCGCCGCGGAACTTTCGAAAAAACAGATAAACCGCGATCACCAGCAAGGTGGCATCCAGGGCCGAGGGAATACGCGCCGCGACATCGCTGACGCCGATTGCGCGGTACACCAGTCCGGCTTCCCAGTAATACAGCGGAGGTTTTTCTAGCCAGGGATGATCGCCCAGCGTGGGCGTAACCCAGTCGCCGCGCTCCATCATCTCGCGCGCGACTTGCGCATAACGGGGCTCATCGGCGCCGATCAGCCCAAATTGTCCCAAG
>QHVR01000639.1 GCA_003223595.1 Acidobacteriota bacterium | reverse complement strand
ATCGGTCCCAGGAACGGAATGTCGGAAACGTGCAGCGCGGCCGAGGCGCCGTTGATGCCGCAAACGTCGGGATCGTTATTCGTGTCGGCGGACAGCACAAACGCGATGACCTGGGTCTCGCACTTGAATCCTTCGGCGAACAGCGGACGCACGGGGCGATCGATCTGGCGGCTGGTGAGCACTTCGCGCTCGCTCATGCGGCCTTCGCGCTTGATGAAGCCTCCGGGGAAACGTCCGCCGGCGTAGGTGTATTCGCGGTAATCGACGGTGAGGGGAAAGAAATCGATGCCCTCGCGCGGGTCGGGATTGGCGGTAGCGGTGGCGAGCACCACGTTTTCCCCGATGCGGACCACGGCCGATCCGTGCGCCTGCTTGGCTAATTTTCCGGTTTCAAAAGAGATGGTTTTGCCGCCGCTGAGACTGACTGTAACTGTCGTTGGTTCAGGTTTCATGAATTTTCCTTTGGAGTGCTGTGAGCAATGAGCTGTGAGCGATGAGCAACGAGCGATGAGCCGTGAGGGTTGAGACCCTCGTCAGCCTGACCGCTTTCAGAAAGGTTTCCCTCAGGGGCATAGCACACAATCATGCCCTTCCCGTTCCGCGCGGTAGCGGAATCGCCGGGCCCACACAAACTGGTGCCCATCCCGTTATTCGCTTCAGCGGGAAACAATGAGGGTTGCGCTGCTTGACGCACGTGTGGAGATTTCCTCGATGCTGAGCCGTCTCACCGGAGACGGATCCTCAGAAATACCTGGAAAGCAAAGTGGGATTCAGGTTTCGAGTTTCAGAGCCTTCAGGCGAGAAACACGAGGGACTTTGAAGCCTTAGATGCCGTTCCCTTCCGTTATCGAACGAAGGGACCCAGGCGCGCCGTTACTTGCGGATGCCGAGTTTCGAGATGACGCTCTTATAGCGCTCGGTATCGTATTTCTTGAGGTAGTCCAGCAAGCTACGGCGCTTGCTGACCAGCATGAGAAGGCCGCGGCGCGAGCCGTGGTCTTTCTGGTGCGTCTTGAAGTGCTCCGTCAATTGGCCAATGCGTTCGCTAAGCAGAGCGATCTGGACCTCGGGGCTCCCGGTATCGCTGCAATGAGGGATTTCTTTTGCTCTCTGGCTAACACTAAGTTCCTGCACTCCTGTCTTTAATCGATTGTCTTTGTGACCTTTAGAGAATATCACGGGCCCCGAGAGGGGAGCAATGAGCTGTGAGCTATGAGCTTGAAACCTGGAAACCTTGAAACTCTCGAGCATAGATCTACGGGACTGCTCTAGCGGCCGAGCAGTTCGGCGACGGTTTGCATAGGAATAAAAAGCCGATTTGCATGTTCCGGCAGATCAAGGAAACCATAGCTCTTATAGAATTCTCGCGCCTTGTCATCTTTGGCATCGACCACCACCGCCATCGATGCGATCGTTTTGCTGTGCTGGAGCGCTCTCGCCAGGGCATCCATCAGAAGTATTTCGCCGAGGCCGGCGCCTCTGAATTCTTTACTCCGAGCCAATCGCCCGAGAAGCGTGGCCGGCAGCCGATCGTACTTAGGCACCCGCAGCTTTTGTGCGAGTTCCAATGGCAGTTCACCTGTGTCGACGGTGTATTGGGAAAGAGTGTAGTAACCGGCGACGGTTTTGCCATCTGGAGTTAGTACGTAGACGGCTGCGACTCGCTTGCGAACATCCTGCCCGGCCTGATGTTTCAGGTACCTGTCGAGCCGTTCGTGTTCGCAAGAAAAAGCCGCCCGATCATGTTTCGATGCGAGCGGCTCGAATCTGAATTCGCGGCCTGGTTCCCCTGCCAATCAGGCGAACCTCCGTTTATAGCGCTGGGCAGCGGCCCTGGCTTTTTCGTTCGGCTTGGGGGGATTCAAAAGCGCTTCCACAAATACTTTTCTGGAGTTTTCCGCAAGCGTCAGAGATTCGTATTCACGGATCGTTTTCAGCGCTGCTTCCCGAATCGCCATTCGCACAAAGTCTGACGAAGAAGTACCGCGCAAATTCGCTGCCGATTCGATGAGCTGTTTCTCCTCACGCGTGACGCGAGCATCCAGCCGTTCTTCCCTCTTTGGTGATGTAGGGGTGGTCGCCATCTCTTTAGCTCTCTTCAATTGTACGGCAAATTGCCACACATAGCAACAGAAAGGCTGTAAGCGGCGGTAGATCAGCAGCTTACAGCGTCCTATCGCTTGCAAACCGATACTTCCGCAGCAACTCGTAAAGTAGGATCACTCCGTCGTAGCCGGGTGACGTCATGGCCGAGTCATCCCGACCGCGGCGTTTCTCTTCCCGGAGCGAGCGACCTCACGTCGAGTCGCAACCTGCAGCGTGCCGATGCAAGAACCCTGATTGCTCACGGGTCCGACGGGCCTCCCCGCATCGACCGTCAGTTTTCCCTTCCCATTCTGGAATCTGGGTGCCCCGTCCTTGCGTTTTTTGCAAGGGCGGGTATCGTGCAGCCGATACCATAGGATTTGCCATGCCCAGCGGCTTGCATCGCAGCTACGGCGCGCATCACCTGCACTTTATCACCTGTTCTTGTCATCGACGATTGCCATTGCTGAACCGAGCGCGTGGCCGCGACTACTTCCTTTCGATTCTCGAACAGGTGCGCACGCGATATCGCTTCGTGGTTATCGGCTACGTGGTGATGCCGGAACATATTCACCTGCTCATCACGGAACCGGAGATCAGCGATCCTTCTAAGGTCATGCAAGTTCTAAAGCAGCGCACGGCTCGTGCTTTGCTTCCCAAGCGCAAGCGGAAGAATCCGCGACAAGACAGCCTCTTTGCCGATGCCTATCAGCCAAGGGCGTTCTGGCAGGCACGTTTCTACGATTTCAACGTCTGGACCACCAAAAAACGCGTGGAGAAACTGCGATACATGCATCGCAATCCACTCAAACGCGGATTGGTGGATTCGCCGGAACAATGGCGATGGAGCAGCTATCGTTTCTACCTTCTCGGGGAAACCGGAGCAGTACAGGTGAATGTGGGTTGGACCGCGATTTCGCTTCGTGGCCGTATAGCCTGAGTCGAAGAAAACCACCCGCTCTCAGCGTCCGGAATTCCCGCCCTTCGCAAACTGCCCGAAGGACGGGGCACCCACAGTTGTCGGTCGTCTGACATCAGAACCCCGGGCCACCCGTCCTTTTGCATTGTGGCCAGGGAATCGTGAGGAACTGAGGCAGAGGTGGACAGGTGGCCCGCGTTCTGTATTCTGAATTCACCACAACCGTGGGTGCCCCATCCTTGCGTTCTTCGCAAGGGTGGGTACCACAACCGCATAAATCTAGAGCAGTTGAAACCGAACTCTGAAACCGGCTTCTCCCCTTCGCGCAAGATTGAAGAATGGCAAGCGTCAAATCCAAACCGCACGCTCTCAGCAGCATCGTACCCGCCCTTGCAAAAGTCGCAAGGACGGGGCACCCTTTTTGTGGCTACTGTCGGCGAAATCAAAACCCTGGGCCACCCGCCGATGTGACAACCAAAAGGCCGCAAAAATTAAAACGAAGATCAACAAAGAGCCGACAATCGGCCACATTGCTGCTGCCAACAAAGCAACTACATCGCGCATATCGGGATCACGAGGATTGTACTCGCTCTGTAGCTAGCAAAGTCGCGACATATCCGCGGACCGACGGAACGCACCCCGCTTTGGTGTGAAAGCATAGCGAACATACATTTCCCTTGCCCGCTTCCCTTCCCCCGAGCTAACGTGTGTCGCCCGAAAATCAGACCACAGGAGTGAGGCCTATGTCCGCTGAAGAAAATGTCCAGATGATGCGACGCTGGTTCCAGGAAGTGTGGAATGAGGGCCGAATGCAAACCATTCACGAACTGTTCTCTCCCCAGGGAGTCGCCCACGGACAAGAGAGCCCCGAGGCCGAGCTTCGCGGCCCCACGGAGTTCGAAGCGTTTGTGAAGAAAACGCGCAGCGCGTTTCCCGACATGCAGCTCGCGGTAGAAGACGTCTTTGCCACCGGCGACAAGGGAGTGTTGCGCTGGTCGGGTGTCATGAAGCATACCGGCGACGCGATGGGCATGCCGGCGAGCGGCCGCACGGTACGACTGCGGGGCATCACGCTCGTCCGCTTCGCGGATGGCAAGGTCGTCGAGAGCTGGGACAACTGGGATCAGCTCGGCATGCTGCAGCAGATTGGGGCTGTCAGCCCCCCGGTCGCGGCGTGAATCTTCTCCGCTCCTTTGGTGGTAGTTCGTGAGAGCTCGATAGAAACCTCACATTACAACCATCCAGGACATGGAGGCGTGTCCACTTCTATGCAACCGTCACGAGAACAATGGGAACAGGATATCGAGGCGCGGCAACGCAACGTGGTTTTCCCGGACACCGTTCAGAACGAGACGCGCTTCTGGCGCAACATCATCGGCGCAAAGCAGCGGCTCACGCGGGTGCAGATCATTGGAATTGGTCTGCTCTATCTGCTTATCGGAGCCATCCTCTGGAGCGATGCGGCTGACCGCTATCGCTCTGCGGCGTCCGGATCGGTCTGGGACCAATTGAAAGCTGCATTTGGGATTTGGGTGGTTCTGTTTGTTGCATTTGGTATTCTTTTTATCAT
>QHVR01000638.1 GCA_003223595.1 Acidobacteriota bacterium | reverse complement strand
TATGTCCGCTGATCTGCAAAACTCGCTCGACGACGTCTCCCAGGCGGGCGCCGATCGCCTTCTCACCTCTGGAGGCGAGCCGGACTGCTTGCAGGGGACGGATGCGATCGCCAAACTGGTGAAATCGGCGCGAGGGCGAATTCACATCATGGCTGGTGGAGGTATCAACGCCGGGAATGTAGCCCACATCCTGCAGCGCACGGGCATAACCGAAATCCACGTAGGACTGGCCACGGCGGTGCCTAGCCCCATGGTCGTGCGCAATTCACGTGTGTGTTTGGGCAAAGTTTCGGGCCGGGAATACCACCGCGCGCAAGTTCTGGAAGAGAGCGTTCGCGAGCTGAAACGCGCCGTTGCGGAAGTGCCCGCAAATCAGCGGGGTGAACCATGATTATCCTGACGGCGATGGTAAGGGGAGAACAAGCCCATGTCGTGGGCGGCGTCAGCCGCGCCGCGCTGCCTGGATCGCGGCGACGTCAATCTTCTTCATCGTCATCATCGCCTCGAAGGCACGCTTTGCCTCGGCGCCACCTGCCGCAAGCGCATCGGTTAACGCGCGCGGTGTGATCTGCCAGGACAGGCCCCAGCGGTCCTTACACCAACCGCACGCGCTTTCCGTGCCGCCGTTGCCAACGATCGCGTTCCAGTAACGGTCCGTCTCTTCCTGATTTTCCGTCGCGATCTGGAACGAAAATGCCTCGTTGTGCTTAAATGTCGGGCCGCCGTTCAGACCGAGACAGGGAATGCCTACGACGGTGAACTCCACCGTGAGCACGTCTCCTTTTTTGCCGCCCGGATAGTCAGCAGGGGCTTTGTGAACAGCGGTTACTTGGCTATCGGGAAAAGTCGTGGCGTAAAAGCGCGCGGCCTCATGCGCGTCCTTGTCGAACCAGAGACAGATCGTGTTCTTAGGCTTCATCTTCGTGTACTCCTTACACTTTTCAGGCGCGAAGGCCGCTTGTTTGCCGTCACCGGGCGTCACTGAGAGCTTACTTCCGCTGGACGTGATCGAAATTAAAAGCTTAAGGCAGCCGGACCTGTAAGCCGAATTCTGTCCGCGGGATTGCTCCCACTGGACGGCCATTCCTCTGGGCCGCGCATCACTGCGCGGCTCTAGCGACCTACCCGAAGGTTTAACGCACCGGGCCGGCACGTGTCCGCAGCCGAAGCCGCGGCCTTCCTCCCTATTTGGTCTTGCTCCGTGTGGGGTTTGCCCTGCCCGCGGCATTACTGTCGCGGCGGTGCGCTCTTACCGCACCTTTTCACCCTTACCCCGGCGTTGCCGCCGAGGCGGTATGTTTTCTGTGGCACTTTCCGTCCATCAGGCTTGAACCTGACGTCCCGGACGTTATCCGGCACACTGCCCTGCGGAGTTCGGACTTTCCTCTCCTCGCGCCCGAAGACGCGGGAAGCGGCCGTCCGGTCCGGCTGCCTACACCCCAATTATATTGGACTCTGCATGCCGGATCCGTAGTTCTGGGGAAGAATTACGGTCCACGGGCTTAGCCCCCAGCCGCTGTGTCTGGCTGTACACTGATAGCTGATTCCCGACTGCCAGTCCCAGCTGGGGCGGTACTTCAGATGAATATTGCCGAAGCGATCCGGGTAGCCCTGCAGTCGCTGTGGGCCAACAAGCTGCGCTCGTTCCTGTCGACCCTCGCCATCGTGATTGGGGTAGCTGCGGTAATCGCCGTCGTGACCTTCGTGGCTGGAATCGACGGCTACGTCGCGGGCAAAATCTTCAATCTCGGTGCGGACGTCTTCATCGCCTCGAAAATGTCTCCGGTGCAGTTGAACGTTGACAAGTTCCTGGAAGCCGAGAAGCGCAAGAACTTCGACATGGAGGACTATCAGGCGGTCCTCGAGGCCTGCCGCCACTGTGAATATGTCGGCGCGGCCTTGCGCAACAGCAATGGTCACGTCAAATACGCGGAGCAGTCGATCAGCGATACGACCGTGCAGGGCATCACTCCGTCGATGGCTCCGATCTATGACACCGACCTTACGGCGGGCCGCATGCTCACCGAGTCGGACATGAATAACCGCTCGCCCGTGGCAGTCGTGGGCGCCGACATTGTCGAGCACCTCATGCCCGGCGTCGATCCCCTGGGCCGCGAGATCCGCCTGGATGGCTGGACCTACCAGGTGATCGGAGTTGGCAAGAAGAAGGGCAAGACCCTGGGACAGAGCCTCGACAATTACGTGATGATTCCCATCACCACTTATCTGAAGCAATACGGCGCGCACAAAGACAGTGTGCGCATATCCGGCAAAGCCGCTGCTGCCGGCCCTGCACTCAGCGAGGCAGTCGACGAAGCCCGGGTGGCCTTGCGCGCCCACCGCCATGATCGGCCCGGTGCCGATGACACGTTTGATATCGAGACCAACGAGAGCCTGCTGAGCATCTGGAGCAATTTCAGCCGCACGTTCTTTATGGCAACAATTGGGGTTGCTTGCATAGCGCTGATCGTGGGCGGAATCGTCATCATGAACATCATGCTCGTCGCCGTGACAGAGCGCACGCGAGAGATCGGCATCCGCAAAGCCATGGGGGCCAGACGTGAGGACGTGCTGATTCAGTTCCTGATCGAGTCCGTCATGCTCGCGTTGGTTGGGGGCGCGCTCGGAGTACTGGTGGGCGTTGGAATTGCGGAACTAGTGACAGCATTAATCGGGATGCCGTCCGCCATCAAAATCTGGGCCGTTGCAGCCGGCCTGCTGGTGGCGGCCAGCGTAGGAGTGTTCTTCGGCGTGTGGCCCGCGAGAAAAGCCGCGAAACTGGACCCGATTGTCGCGCTGCGGTTTGAAATGTAAGGAATTTTGTAATTTGGTAATCGGGTAATTTTGTAATCTGAACAGCACGCCGCGCACGTATCCAGATTACGAAATTACCCGATTACAAAATTGCCAAATTACCCAATGCGTAAAAGCGAAATCACCGAGATCCTGAACATGGCGACGGCCACGATCCGCAGCAACAAGCTGCGCTCGTCGTTGACCGTGCTGGGGATTGTCATCGGGGTCGCCGTGGTGATCAGTGTTTCCTCCATTGGGCGCGGGCTGAATGACAACGTTCAATCCATCGTGACCAGCATCGGCTCGAACGTGGTTTTCGCTTTTCACATAGAGCCTTTTACCTTTGGACGCCCGACCGAAGAGATGCGCACGCGCAAAGAGCTCACCTACGAAGACTCGCGCGCCATCGCGCAGTTGCCGCACGTGAAAGCCGTCACTGCCGGGGTCCGCTATTTCCGCCCGGAACTGGGCGTAGGATCTTTCGCCGTCAAGTATGGCGACCACAAAGCCAAGAACACCATTCTCGAAGGCGATGAATCTGCGGCCAAAGAAGTTTTTGACCTGCAGATCGCCGGTGGACGCTGGTTCAGCGAGGTCGATGAGGAGCACCACTCGCCCGTCGTGCTTCTCGGTTCCGAAACCACCGAGGAGTTGTTCGGTAATGAGGATCCCCTGGGCAAGGAAGTCAATATCGAGGGCCAGCTCTTCACCGTGATCGGCACCGTCACACCGGTCAAATCGGTTTTCGGCGGAGGCAAGAACCCCGAAGACAATA
>QHVR01000314.1 GCA_003223595.1 Acidobacteriota bacterium | reverse complement strand
AGATGCGGGGACGCGGTTCTACACATATGAGACTACGTTGGGATATTTTCTCGAGGCGGCGGCGAAGGCAGGCATAGAGATGATTGTGCTGGACCGGCCGGATCCGATTACGGGATCTTTCGTGCAAGGTCCGCCAGCGGATGCCGGTCACGAGAGTTTCACCAATTACTGGACTGTGCCGGTGCGGCATGGGATGACGATCGGTGAACTGGCAAAGATGTTCAACGCCGAGCGAGCTATCAACGCAAAGCTTACCGTGGTTCAAATGGATGGCTGGCAACGCGGGGATTGGTTCGATTCGACGGGTATTGAGTGGGTGAATCCGTCACCGAATTTGCGAAGTGTGACGGAAGCGGCGCTCTATCCCGGAGTCGGGCTGATTGAAGGCACGAACATCTCCGTGGGACGCGGGACGGATACCCCGTTTGAATTGGTGGGCGCTCCGTGGATCAAGAGCAAAGAGTTTGCGGCCTATCTGAATGCGCGCGGCATTGCCGGGGTACGGTTTGTGCCGGTGACGTTCACTCCGAATTCGAGCAACTATAGCGGGCAGGCGTGCCAGGGAGTGAACATAGTGCTCACGGAGCGCAATGGATTCGACGGTCCTGAGATGGGCATGGAGCTTGCGGCGGCGCTGCTGAAACTGTATGCGAGTAATTGGAAAATCGAAAAGATGCAGCAGTTGCTCGTGAATCAGAGTGTGTACGACGCGCTGGCGACGGGGCAGGACCCGCGGAGAATCTCTCAGGATTGGCGGGAGGAGCTGCAAAAGTTTCAGAAGGTGCGGGAGAAGTACTTGATTTACAAATAGAGGCAGGGCCAGGGGTCAGGGGCTAGACAGGAAGTTTGCTTTTCCCTATATCCGTGTTCCCCAGGAGAAGATCGAACAGCGGCAAAAACACGTTGTAGCGGCTGTTGGGAATGTCGTGATGACTCATGTGGTAGGCGCGGGCAAAGTGAAGTCCGGGAGGAAGCCAGCTGTTCATGTGAATCCGCCAGTGGACTTCCTCGCACAGAATCAAATACGCCGACCAGCCGAGGAAGACGCCGCAAAGAATCCCCTGCAACCCGAGCAGAACGCTGATGAGGAAGGCTGGGACTCCATTGATCACGAATAGCAGGACAATGTTCAGCGGGGAGCTGATCAGCGCTACGAATTCTGCTTCCGTGGGAGTACCGATTTGCGCGTGATGCTCTTGATGTGCGGCCCCGTGCTGCGTGCGTGGACAATGCAGCAGGAAGCGGTGGTAGGCGTATTCGAAAGCATTGCCCCAGATCAGACCGATGGTCACGCCGAGTAACCAGGCCTGCCAGGTTGGATGCGAATGGAACGCCAGCCAGAGTGCAGGGAACATGCCGCAGAAAAGGGCAGCTATGGCGTTGACCCGCTTCTTGATCTTTCCATGGCGGATGGCTATGTCTCGAATTTCGGTTGCTGTCGGCAAAATGAATCCGCTAACGATTTGTGCCTCTATGCGGGTTGTGCCCGCCAGGGCGGCGCGACGCCTCTGATCAGGAACCAGAGGGCGAGCGGCACTTCGAAAAAGAACATGGGGAGAAACATCCATTGAATCAGCGGGCCGTGGAGAAAGCCTACGAGTTGCAGGGGAAGACAGATGACGAGCAGCACCGACGCGAAGACGCCAATCCAGCCCAGCACCACGGGAATCATGCGTCCGCGCAGCAGGAGCCAGGCGAAAAGCGTGCTCCCGACCGCAAAGAACGTTGCGGTGAAGGGCATGTCTCCCCGCATCAAGTAAGCGGCGAGAGCGTGCATCGCCGTGCGATCGGGCGCATCGTTTCCACTGGCAGTGGCGAGCCAGAGCAGTGCCAGCGTTCCGGGCACAGAGAATGCCCCAATGATGCCTTCCGCAACCCGGCAGATCATGCCGAGCTTTGCCAACTCGCGGTCCTCGTCGTATGTGATCGCATAAAGCGTCACCGCCAGAACCAAGGCGCAGAACACCTCGACGATCCCGAGCAGAGCGGTGTAACGAACCAGATCGGCATGCTGGGACATGGAGACGAGCCTGGCCTCGATATCGGCTCCGGCGCGAGCACGGGAATGGAGTTGCATATCAGTAATGCCGACGACTATATAAGCAAGAAACATCACGCCGGCTATGCGGGCGTTGGTGTTACGAGTCATACCGAAGAGCCTCCCGGGCTCAAGAAACCAAGCCTGACAACTCTGGCACGGCGCATTTTCTGACGGTAGCTTCGGGCCTGCCGCAAAAGGCTGAAGCTTTGATGATTGTAGTTTGGCGGTAGTACGAGCACTATACCCCAGTGAACAAATCGCTTCGGATAACTTGGCGCGGTGACACTGCATCCTAGGCGCTATTAGCGTGGTAATCTCGCAAACATGCGCGTCTTTGTGCCGGCTCCGAACCGCACTGTTAAGGTGCCCCTATTGCGATTTGGGAAACTTAGGAGGTTCGACATGCGTGTAATTCTGTCGATGCTGATGGCTTCGGGAATGGCTTGGGGACAGGCTGCAGAGCAGGCTAAGCCTCAGCCTGCGTCACCTGGGCAGGAGCAGAGTGCGGCGGCTGCACAGGCCGCTCCGGCAGTGGACCCTCATTCTGTAGTGATCCCGGCCGGGACCAAGGTTCCGCTCACGCTCAAGCAGGCGATCTCCACGAAAAATGCCCGTGAAGGCGATCCGGTATATGCGGAGACCTCGTTTCCGTTTGTGGCGAACGATCGCATGCTGATTCCGGCGGGAACGTACGTACAGGGAAAGATTTCGCACGTGGAGCACTCAAAACGGGGATTGAAAGGCGGAGCGGCGCTGCTGATTCACTTTACCTCGATGATTTATCCGACGGGATACACCGTCATGCTGCCGGGGTCCATCGAGAACACACCGGGCGCGGACGACAAGAAGGTAAAAGATAAGGAAGGCACGATCAAGGCAGACAACCAGGCTGGCAAGCGAGTGGAAGACGCGGCCAAGGGCGGCGCCGTTGGCGGAACCGTGGGGAGTATCGGCGGTTTGGCGGCAGGTGGTTTTAATGGGGCGCGTTACGGCGGGCTGGCAGGGTTGGCTGGAGGCGTGGCCTGGGCATTGTTGAAACATGGTCCAGATGTCAAGCTGGAGGTCGGGACGTCCCTAGAGATGGAGATTCAGCGAGATGTGCCCGTGGATGCTACGCGGATTCATCTCGCGAGGGCAGGGTCGTAGCAGCGATACTCTCAGCCGGTGGCGCCTTTGCCAGCGTATCAAGGCAAGCAACTGTCACGTCCTGATTTACGCGCCGCGCGGTGGCTGCTGCTATACAATCCGCGATAGGAGTGTTCCAGCTCCTGGGCGGAGGCGTTTGTGGCAGAGCTTGGTTTCGGTTTTACAACCATCATCATCGTCGTCGTTGTTATCTACCTTCTGAGTTCTATCAAAATTCTGGCGGAGTACGAACGCGGGGTGATCTTCCGCTTGGGGCGGTTGCTACCGGAGGCGAAGGGGCCGGGAGTGATCCTGGTTTTCACGCCCATCGATCGCATCGTGCGCGTGTCTTTGCGGCAGGAAGCGTTGGAGGTACCGCCGCAGGACATCATCACCCGCGACAACGTTACCCTCAAAGTGAACGCCGTCATTTTCCTGCGGGTGATTGAACCGCGGAAGGCGGTGGTGGAAGTTTCGAATTACGTTTACCAGACGTCGCAGTTTGCCCAGACTACTTTGCGATCGGTATTGGGCGAGCAGGAACTGGACGAGTTGCTGGCGCACCGCGACAAGATCAATCTTCGGCTGCAGAGCATTCTGGATACGCATACTTCGCCTTGGGGCGTGAAGGTCACCAATGTCGAAGTGAAGCAGGTGGATATGCCGGAATCGATGCTGCGGGCCATGGCCAAGCAAGCCGAGGCGGAACGCGAAAAGCGGTCGAAGATCATCCACGCGGAAGGCGAGTTTTCGGCGGCGCAGCGGTTGGTCGATGCCGCGCACCTGCTGTCGGGCGAACCGGTCAGCGTGCAGTTACGATATCTGCAGACGCTGACTGAGATCGGAGTGGAGAAGAACACGACCGTCGTCTTTCCGGTGCCGGTGGACTTTTTCTCGGGACTGCAGAAAATCTTGGGCAAGGGAGAGGATACTTCTCCGGCGGCGAAGACAGCTTAGGTTTCGTACGAGGGCAGTGGAAAGCTCACTGAAGCAAACTCGTGCTTGAGTGAGGCACGGTCGCACCGCTTTTGGTGGAGTTGAATTATGGGGTCGTCACAAGATACCGAGATCACGCTGGGAACAGGGAAGTTGCTCTTCTTGTTTTTCGGGCTGGTCGGAGTGTGCGCGTTATTTTTCGCGCTGGGATATTCGCTGGGTCGGAAGTCCGACCTGGGAGTCGCCGCGGTCACCAACGCAGGCACGCCGAAGGTTTCGACCAGCGCAAATAAAGCCGTCAGCGGAGCCGCAGCATCACCACAGATGACGTTCTATAAGAACGTTGAGCAGAAAGACGCAAATGCGGAACTGAATCCGGCGCCGGAGACAAAGGCAGATACAGCACCGGCAACGGCTGTGCCTGACAAGAGTGCGCAAAGTGGCGTGGATCCGGCGACTACCGTCCCAACCGCGGGATACTTCGTGCAAGTGGCAGCGGTAAGCAAGCAGGAAGATGCGGACTCGCTGGTGGATGCGTTGAAGAAGAAGGAGTATCCGGCCTTCGTGGCGAGCACGGCCGCGGCTGACAAGCTCTTCCATGTGCAATTGGGGCCGTATTCCGATGTGAAGGATGCGGAAGGAATGCGGACGAAGTTGATTGGGGATGGGTACAATCCGATTCTGAAGAAGTAGTGCATTATGGGATGGCAGTGTTGCGTGGGTTCAGGCGTCCTTTCGGGGACGCTTTTTTATATGCTAGCTCTCCCCCCGGCCTAAGAAACTTGCTTGCTGGATCTTAGCAATTCGTGTGCTCTACAAGCCGCGGGGGACTAGTACGAAGTGATCGATTGCAATGCGAGCGCCGGCTTCCGCGCGAGTGCGATCCAGCCGGAAGATGATTCTCACCTCATCGAAATGGCGGAGCGAGGCGTGGGGCGGAATCTGAAAATTCAGCATCTCGCTTACTGGTTGCGGGCGTTCGTAGATTCTCCACCGGTGGGTAGATTTGACCAGCATTCTTCCTAGCGATTCTGAGGGGTGCTGGGGCTGACTGGTATCGACCAGGATCAATTCCAGAGAGACGGTATCGGGATACCGATCGGCGTTGCGGACGGCGATCTGGATTCGGCTGCAGCAATCGAGATTGATCAGGCTTCCCAGATAGTCGTGCGCTTCGATCGAGAGCGGGCGTCCGTCGGTGGAGCGGATGTCCACGGTCTCGGGACTGGCGTGAGCCTCGCGCGAGGTTCTGGGTGGGTGCAGGTCAGGGGATTTGAAGAACCAATAAACGCCATCGAAGGGGATCACCAGAGGATTCGAGCTGGGGCCGAGTGCCGGCGCATTCGTGAGATCGATGGGAGTGGGAGCGAGCAACTGGGTATGGACTTGCTTCTCTGGCCAGAGCACGATTCCGCTGTTGCCCTCGCTGGCAGTCGGTTCCGAGTTGTTTATGGTTTCGGCGGTATAGCGCCTCGGAGACGCGTTGCCGCGCAGAAGGACTCGCACAGCGTGCTTGTGAGAAGAACCTAGTCCGAATCCCCGGGCTCCATGGAGGTAAGGAAGGAGCGCGGCCAGCATGAAGATCATTGCAAGAAGCACGGCGGGCACATTGTGCGTTTGAGAGGCATTAAGGGAACTTGCGCCCGGAATGGAACACCACGCCCAAGCACAAATGGCTGCGCCGAACAGGATCGTGCCGGCTGCTGTATATCCAGCGAAGAAGATTAGCATTCCGGTTTGCGCACACAGCGCTGCGGCGACTGAGATCCGAGGCCTCAATTTGGGGAAGAGTGGGAGCACATCCGGCCGGAGTGAAAGAAGGACAGAGTCCTCTGGGTGGAGGTCGCGTGGGCCGGAGTAGCGGATGGATGCCGTGAGCGCGATCGCAAAAGCAGCCACCGCCGCTAACGTCCAGGCCGAATTCGCGCGCATCAACAAGGCCAAGGGCGCAAGCCAGATTGCGGCACGCGAGGTTTGCACCAGCAGCAACTGGGAGTCGGGATGCTTGCCTCGCGAAACAATGGCGCAAAGAACCGCGACCGTCAGCACAGAGCTCAGGGACACTGCAAACAGACGCTGGAGGGCGAACGTGAGTACGCCGGTCCACAAGAGATAGTGAGTCGGGGGCGATGCGGCAGAGAAGGCGACTACCGTGGCCACTAGCAAGCCGCCGAGGGCGGGCAGGAGCTTGGTGACGGATGAGGCAGTGGCCTGCGCCGGGTCGAAAGCATCCATCACGAACCCCTGTTGTTTCTCTTTTGACACCAGAAAAACGTGGAAGGTTTCCACAGAATGAGTGTTGCCATATATATTGACAGGCATCGATTCTGACGGTATCCCTGATTCATGTCTTCTGACACATCGCTTGACCGCGCACTTCATGCCATTGCCGATCCTACCCGGCGGCGGATTCTGCAGGTTTTGAAAGAGGGCAAGAATTCGGAGATACGACCGGGATTCCTCTGCGGTGGAGATATTGAGGAGCGCATCCGGCTTTCGCAGCCCACCATCTCACATCACATGGCTATTTTGACCAAGGCTGGGTTGGTTGAGGCCACGAAACAGGGGCAATGGCGGTGGTACCGGAGGGACGAGAAGGCGATTCGTCACGTGGTGAAGAGTCTTCGAGGGAAGTTATAGGGACGCACCACAGAGGACACTGGGGAACACAGAGGAAAGCGCATTCCGTGGTCCCTCTCCATTTCCAGCTACTGGGATCCCAAGGCCCATTTTTCCAATTCTCCTGTGGACCTCATCAGGCCTAACTGGGCGCGCTGCAGTTCGAAATTAACGTCTTGCAGCGAGATGAAGCGTTCGCTCAGCTGAGTGCGGGCGTCGTCGAGGTCATGGAGCGTGGCGGTGCCCTGGTCCATGCGGGTGTGGACCGCGGCCATATTTTTGTCTGCGATCTCGTATTCGAGTTGCGCGACATCCCGGGCCGCCTGCAATTGCGCGACGGAACGCTGCAGGCGCAAGGTTTCTTCCGACAACTGATTTTTGGCGGCTTCGGCCTGCTTGCTGGCCTTCCGCGCATCGGCCTCGGCCAGGTCTGCTTTGGAACGCTGTGAGGCGTTGAACAATGGAAAACGAATGCTTACCCCCACGGTGGCATTATTTTGCTGGAAGCTATTCGACACGCAAAGAAACTCTCCCAACGGAGTGACGCAAGGATGGGACGGGATGTAGTAGTTCTGGAAGTTGTTGAATTTTGAGAGCAGCGCGTACTGGGCGGCGAAATCCAAGCTGGGCCAGAGAGCGCGATGCTCTCCTTTGGCGCGCAGGTATTGAGCGCGCGCATGTTCCAGTGCGGCCTGCACGGATGGATTGGAAGCGGCGGTATTGTCCGGATTCTCTTTCGGCAACGCGGGAGGCGCAGGGATAGACTCCGGCTCGGTCTGGATCGCCGCCGCGGCGAGGCCAGTCAATTTGGCGAGATGCTCGCGCAAGACGTCAGCTGCACCTTGAGCTTCGGCAATGCGCAGGCGCACGCGGGCGGTGGAGAGTCGGGCTTTGGTCTGATCGATTTCGCTGTCGATGCCCTCTTTGACGCGGTCGTTGACAGCAGCCTCCATCTTGCCGGTTTCGGCTTCGGTTTCCTGCAGGCGAGCCAAACGCTGCTCCCATTTTGCGAGTTCGGCATAGCTCTGTGCGGCGTCCTGAATAATCTGATTGCGCTCATCTTTGCTGTTTAAAGAAGCGACATGGGAGTCGACCTTCGCCGCCTTGATGAACTGCCGCAGCGAGGGGTTGAGCACAGCGGATTGCGCATTGATGTTGAACAGAGACGGAGCTGAGCCTTCCAGCCCGAGAGGGAATCCGTAAGACCAGCCCAGACCAGCGCCGGTCATTACCTGCGGGATGTAGTTGTTGCGCAGGTCATGATAAGCGGCGGCGATGCGCTGCTCTTCAGCGGCAGCAATGGCGCCTCCGGTGGCGTGCGTCAAGGCGAGCTCGACGACGCGTTTGAGCGCGATGGGCTCGGCGAAGGAAAGACCGCGAAGTACAAAAAGTAATATGCAAGCTTGGCGTAGAATAGTGCGGCACCGAGTCTTCATGCGTCCCTCTTCCAGCTATGAGCAATGAGGTATGAGCTTTGAGCAAACAGCAAAACACTTGCTTCGGATCACGGCTCTGATTCCTGATCAACAGATTGGATCAAGCGAAATTCTAAACGTCCAGCATAGGCTCAAGCGATTTTCGTTTAGAAAGATCTCCACTTTCAGACATAGCCAGCGCGAGAAATGTCGGCAGCTGTTACAACACGGTTAGCGCTCCACGCGTTTTAGATTCTCCTGGGCGCGTGTGTAAGAGTGGGCCAGGGCGAGGGCTGCGCGAAACTCGTCGGCCGCGGCACGCCGATCTCCTTGCTTCTCGTAGATTTGGCCCAACAGATCATGGGCTTTAAAGGCCGGTCCATCTTCGACCGGGGCCTTGAGATATCGCTCGAGCAGGCCGACGGCAAAGGGGAGATCAAGATCGGAGCGGAACAGTTGCTGCGCGGCGTGCAGGAGAGCCTCTGGCCGGTCCAGGAGGCTGGAATTGAGGGTGCGCAGAGCCTGCTTCATTTCCTCATATCGTTTTTCGTGCCGCAGAAATCCTGCCAGATCAAGCCAGGCGCGCGCGCCGGAATGGCTGGCGGCGATCTCGGCGCGATATTCGCCTTCGGCAACGTCGGCCTGTTTATCTTTTTCGGCGACGCGGGCTAAGACCCAGTGTCCCATCGCAGGATTGATTCGCATGAGCGCATCCGCTTGCGCGCGTGCCTTGTCTTTGCCTCCACCGACAATGCCCGGAGCTTCGGCATAGAATTCGCCGAGGTCGGCGCGCGCTTCCCAATTGCCGGGATCGAGTTGTACCGCGCGTTCAAAGGCGCTGCGCGCTTGCTTGGCCAGTCCCGGGGCGGAGAAAATTGAGGAGTGGTCCGCTTTCTCGCCATACACCCGTCCTAGCCACAACTGGTACATGCTGCTCTGCGGAGCGAGGCTGGCTGCGCGCTGGCAGGCCTCTAACGCCGGATCCCAGGCGTCGGCCATGAAGTAGGCGCGGCAGAGTAGATTGAAGGATTCGGCATCCGCCGGGTGTAGGCTCACCTGCTGCTGCAGCACACGAACGGCGTCATCCACGCGACCCTCTGCCAGCAGTTGCCGCGGAGTAACATTCGCGGGAATCGCCGAACTGTGCAACAGCGACGCGAAGATCAGCAGCAGTTGCAACGTCATGGATGGGCCAATGCAAACTGGATTTCAGAATTGGCGGCAAGGGTTGGGAGCTGGGTCTGCAAAGGTGTCTTAAGGCACAACCTTGATCTTGGCGCCGTCCACAAGCGGCTTCTGTTCCTCTGCCGGCAAAGCCACTTTCTCACCCTCGTTCAAGCCGCCGGTGATTTCCACGCGGGTCAGGTTCTGCAAGGAAAACGAAACCGTCTGCTGGTGTAGACGGTCGCCATCGATGCGGAAGATGTAGGGCCGGCTGTCGTCCATGCGCAAGGCGTCGCGCTGGAGCGTGAGCACGTTCTGGTGCTCCGCAGTCACGATGGTGACGCCGACGTTGATGTTGGGGAGCAGGCGGAAATCCTGATTGTCGATCAGGCAGGTGGTCTCTCCGACGTTGCGATTGCCGCGCAGTTTGACCGTGGCGGGCACCGTGTTGACAGAACCATTCCAGACGCGGCCGGGGATGGCATCCCAGGTGACCTCAACTTTTTGCCCAACCTGGAGACGTCCGACATCCGGCTCGTCGACAAAGGCGCGCACCAGAGTCCTCGACAAGTCAGCTTCCTGCAGCATGAGTTCGCCACCCTGCACGAAGGCTCCCTCCTTGACGGGCACGGAATAGACGATACCGTCAAAAGGCGCCCGGACCGTGGATTTCAGCAGAGCATCTTCAGCGCTGGCATAGGCTGCCTGCGCCTCAGTGCTCTGGGCTTCGATGCGGGCGATTTCAGACTGAGAATAGCGGTCTTTCTGTTTTTGCTCGAGGAGGGTGAGATCGGCCTGAGCCCGCTGCAGGGTGTCCTCGGCCTGGCGGACTTCGCCGGAGGAGGCGGCGCCTTGCTGCTGCAGGCGACGCAGGGCGTCGAGATTGTGTTGAGCCGTTTCAGTGAGGCTGCGGGCTTTGATGAGCTGCGAGTTGAGGGTGATAACTTCTTCCTGGGTTCCGCCGGATCTCAAGGCGTTCTGGTCGGCCTGCGCCGCCTTGATTTGGGCCTGGGCACTCGCGGCTTTCGCACGGATGTCCGCGTCGTCCAGTTGCAGCAGTACCTGGCCTTGCTTTACGCGATCGCCTTCTTTGACCAGCAAGCGGCGAACCGTGGTGGCAATAGGAGCGTGAGCTTCGAAATTGTGAATGGGCTCAACCTTGCCATTGGTGGAGACGACGCTGCGAATGGCACCGCGTTGGACAGTGGTGACGCGAACTTTTAAAGGCGTCTGGCGCAGCGAGGAATAGAGAATGAGTATAAGAACGAGAGCGGCTAGTGCGATCCAAAGCCACCGCCGGCGCGGCGGGGTTTGCGAATTGTTCGTCGATGCCAACCTGTTTTTCTTTCAGGGTCCGGCGGGAATAATGTAAGTATCAATTTACCATCCGCGAGGCTCTGACGCAGGACAGAAGGCTTGCTCGCAGGTATCACATTGGATGCGGGAAACGGAGTTCCGGTGCATTCTTCGGGCTGGCTTGCGAGAGAGACGTAGCTAAAGAGAAGTGGCAAGCTGCGTCTCTGCTGGGGGACCGATAGAAGAGGGAACCGATAGAATACTTGCATGCCGAAATTGTCGCGTTATACGCCTGAGCACGCTGCCGCGGGGCTCGATTATAAATTTCCCTCCATTGAGACTTGGCCGAACCAGTTTCCCGGCTACGAGATTGTTGTGGATGATCCAGAGTTTACGTCGGTGTGTCCCAAGACCGGGTTGCCGGATTTTGGAATTTTGAATATCCGTTACATGCCGGATAAGGATTGCCTTGAGTTGAAGTCATTGAAAGAGTATTTGCAGTGCTATCGGAGCCTGGGAATTTTTCAGGAGAATGTTGTGAACCAGGTGCTGGAAGACGTGGTGAAGTGGGCGAAGCCGGTGTGGGCGGAGGTGCGGGGGGAGTTTCGTCCGCGGGGCGGAATCTCGACGACGATTGTGGCCCGGTGGCCGCGACCAGGCCAGCAGAAATAATCGGCCAGTGCACTGGGAATACGGGCGGGGAGTATCAGCCGTGATTTCTACCTCGAACGCGTCGTGTCCTTCCGTTAATAA
>QHVR01000637.1 GCA_003223595.1 Acidobacteriota bacterium | reverse complement strand
TTTGCGGTAGACGCGCGCGAGCTCTTTCGAGACTTCTTCATCTTCCACCGGAACCAGGCGCGGCAGCATTTCGACGATCGTGACTTCGCAGTCGAACGAGCGATAAATAGATGCGAACTCCACTCCGACTGCACCGGCTCCGACGATCACCAGGGATTTCGGGATCTCTTTAAGGCTGAGAATTTCAATATTGGTCAGAACGCGGTCGCTGACTTCGAGGCCCGGAATCATTCGGGCTTCAGAACCGGTGGCGAGGATTATGTTTTTCGCT
>QHVR01000636.1 GCA_003223595.1 Acidobacteriota bacterium | reverse complement strand
CAGCGGGACCGCTGCCGATGAATGCGATGTCGTAGATAGTTTCTGGCAAGGTCTTCCTCTTTAGAAGAGATGACTTCGGGCAAACTATCGATTCTAGAACAGGGGATCGGAGCAGGCCAAACGCGAGGGGCGCGCGCCCAACCTCGTGCTATGGTGCGTCGAAAACGTGAGTCGTAAAGGCAATGCCGCGGGCCTGATGGTAGCAATTCCTCTGCTATCATCAACAGAGTTCGTCGTCATGCGAATCGCAATTATCCCCAGAATGGAAGACGAAGAAGACGAGGAGATTCCCGTTCTTTCGGGTAGAGGAGAAGCCTTTATGGATGAAGTTCCAGCTACAGGTTCGGGCCACGCCCGGCGTAACGAGGACATTGCTCTCGATTTGATGAAGTTTGTCGCCATGACTACCGGGTACGGGCGTACGACGTCCACAGGGGTCGGTTTTCAGGGCAGCGGATCGGCCGCCAAGCCCGAAGATTACGCGGACAAGTTACTTGAACTCTATGGCAGGTGCCTGGGCGCGTTGAGCGGCAAAAAGTAAACGGCGAGTGGGGCCCGCTGAATGGCAGAGACGGGCCGTGCGATCGCCCCGGTCAAAGCATGTGCTGTATATATGCGCGTGAATCTAAACAGAGGTTTGCGCGCGTTTTGTTTTGGCAGACCCGCCATTTTATTCAGGCTGCGGAGGCGGCTCTTTTCGATTCGATTACGCCGCTTCCGTTCCGCTGCACTTGTGATCTTTAACGTGCTGGCGGAGTGCGCCGACGATGCGCTCTTTGCGACCGACAGTGGTTTCGAGTTCCTTGTCCAGGCGAGCGAAAGCTTGTGGTCGTTTCCGTGGAAGGCGTCGAGCATGGTTTTGGTGAGGTCTGACAGAGTCTGCAGAGTCAGCTGCAACTCCTGCTGGAGATTCGCGTACTCCGGGCATTGATGGCCGTGACTTGGAGCTAGGACGTCAGGGTCAGTTTTCGGTTGGTGTGGAAATATATAGCCGCTCCGTCTTCCTGCGGAGTTCCCAGGCGGCGATGCAGAGTTCGCGAGCGAGTTCGATCAGTTCTTTGGCTAAAGCAAGCTGCTCCTCGGTTTCGCGGACCAAGTCGTCAGGTAAAGCACTAGGAAGGGCTTTTCCAGGCCGCCGTTGTTTTCGCCGTTCAACGGGCATATCTAACCTAAGCAAGATGACTCTAGCATTGAGTGATTGGGACCAGCACGCGCCAAGATACGCCAGAGCGAGGAACAAAAGAAAGGATAGTGCGTGCGCCAAAATGCGCCACATGAATCCCGCTTGTCGGTAGAGTCCAACGAACAACTCAGCGAATAAAACCGCGCCCAAATTGGGGCGCGGTTATTGTGCTGAGCGCGGGTCGCGCTCGTGATGTTGCGGATACTTAACGGCGTCTGCCGCCTTTTTTCTTCGCGGTTTTCTTGGCAGCCTTCTTAGCGGCCTTCTTGCCAGTTTTCTTTCCCGCCTTCTTGCCAGCTTTCTTTTTGGCTGGCTTTTTCGCAGCTTTCTTAGGAGCCTTCTTCTTGGCTGCGGGCTTCTTCTTGGGTGCGGCTTTCTTCTTGGCCGGCGCTCTTCTAGCGCCGCCGCCACCGCCGCCAGTCGCGGGTCGGGGAGCCGGAGGTGCTGGCGCAGGTTCGGAGTCGGATTCGGTTGTGTCGGACCCGGTGATGCCGGGTTCCTCTTCCTCTTCTTCTTCCTCTTCAAAATCTTCTTCGAGCGACTCGCTGTAGGCGCCGCTGTCGCCGAATTCTTCTTCTTCGTCACGTCCGTAGAGCGTGGGATCGTAGAACGTCATTGCTCCTCCTGATTTCAGTGGCGGCCGGAGGCGGTACGCCGCCCGGCTGCGGGCACAAGGAAAGTTAAAAGACCACCGGAAAACTTCTGCTGCAACGGCGCCGGATTATAGCATGAGATTCGGTGCGCTCTGCAAGGACTCCGGATACACGCATTCCTGTGCTCGTTGCATTGTTACGAAAACCGTAGGTGACGATCTTTTTGCCGAGCCGGACGTCTATTCCGATATACACTCCGCCGGTGCGAGGCCCACGGAGGCGTGAGATGAGCCCCGAAGAACGACAGACCATGAATCGACTCTGCCAACGCATTCAGGAAGAAAAGGATTCACAGACCTTCGATAAGCTGGTGAAAGAATTGAATAATTTGCTGGAACTTACACGGGATCATGCACCGGGGTCGCAGAGCGAGCCAGAGCGGCGTTAGGGTTTGGGTAGAGGCTCGGCACGCCACAAAGATTCTCCTGCCAGCGTTCCTGCCGCAATACATCCTAACCTCCCTTCTACAGTATGTAGCGTAAACAACGGTTCGGAGCGGGCCAGCATCCTAAACTCCCGATTGAGAGCGGATTTTGCCATGCCACGGAGACGCCTCGAAGACCGAATTCACGACTTGTGCCAGAGGGCAAATGAGCGGGATTGGCCCCGGATTCTCTCCGAGCTTCGCCGGGCGATTCGGGAACATACCTTGCGGGTCGCCAACCGGAGCGCGGCTGCGGTCGTCCGCGGCCAGCCGCAGATCATGAGAGAGCGCCGCGAGCGCAAGGAGGTCCCGGAGGGGTGGTTCCTCGGGGATTTCCACGAAGGGGAAGACCGTCGGGCTAATTAGCGGCGTGTGCTTGCCTTGCGTGGGGCCCTCTCAACTGAGTAGTGCAACCTAAGTAGCAGAGACACTTAGCTTTGCTCTCGTTTCATCCTGCGGACCTCTTAGCGAGCACAGCACGCAGGGCTCCGGCCTGCCGTACAGACGGGGGTGGCTGTACCTCCATAAAAGGTCACGAGAAACAAAAAAAACCACTTCTCGCAATAGCGCCGAGAAGTGGGCCACCCAGTTTAGTCCAGTCTTTAGGCCAGTCGTTAGGGAAGACTACTTTAATGTCTTTACGTATTCCGCAACAGCCTTGGCGTCATCGGCAGAGAGTCCGGCCATTGCCTTTTTGTGCGGAGCCTTCTTTGCTTCCTCCCCCTTGGTGAGCAGATCGCTGATCTGTTCCGCGCTCAGGCTTACACCCTTCACAGCTGGACCGATTTTGCCCTGACCTTCGGGCCCATGGCAGGCAGCGCACTTCGTCTTGTAAAGGGCGGCTCCGTCTGCTGCGAAAGCGGGCAAAGCGATGGACACTGACAGCGAAATGACTACGAGCAAGATTATGAATTTCGTGATCCTCATGAATTCTTCTCCTTGACGGTAAGTAACTTAATTTATAACTTAGAGCCAAATAACTGAAAAGCTTAGCGCTCAAGCGCGAGCGAGGATGTGATTTCACGCACGTCTGTTTGAACGGGTAGAGAGCGTAAAAGTGGCGAACAAGACGACAGCTACTCTGGTGCAAGATTAGTGTGGGCTGGAACGTGATAGACGCAGCTTCCAGGAACCGTGCTGTCTCGTAAAGATGTCCGTGACATCCTCGTGGGCGATGTTGCCATTCTCTTTGGCGGTATAGGTTTTCGTGTAGGTGGCGACTGCCGTCTCGCCCAGAACGAAAACGCGCATATCCGATGTTTCGACGGTGTATGGAGGGGCTTGTCCCGCTTGAGAACGCCAGTTTTTCAGCAACTGAGCCTTGCCGGGGGTCTGTCCGTTGGCGCCGATTCCAACGAAATCGTCTGCCATGACCCTGTCGAGCAAGGCCGCGTCCGTGGTGCGTTCGGCGCTAAGCCATGAGGTCTCGAGTTGTTGAACGAGGGCAGAATCTGCCTTGTTATTCTCAGGGATTTGAGCGAGCGTCACGGGAGCACACGCAAGTACAAGCAGGA
>QHVR01000635.1 GCA_003223595.1 Acidobacteriota bacterium | reverse complement strand
GCACCTTGGGATGATCGATCAAAGCATCGACAGCAGCCTTGCCCCCATTGACCAGACCTACCACGCCCTTCGGTAGCCCCGCTTTCTCCAGCAACTCGTAGATGTAATGCATGGTGAGCGGCACGCGCTCGCTGGGCTTGAGGATGAATGTATTGCCGGTCGCGATCGCGTACGGCAGATACCAGAACGCAATCATGCCCGGAAAATTGAATGGTACGATCGCCGCCACGACTCCGAGCGGCTGGCGAATCATTATCTCGTCGATACCGCGGGCGACGTCTTCGAGGTTGTAACCCTGCATCATCATTGGAATTCCGCACGCGACTTCCACATTCTCAATCGCGCGACGCATCTCGCCTTTGGCTTCGCCAAAGGTCTTGCCGTTTTCCAAAGTGATAATGCGGGCGATATCGTCAATGTGCTCTTCCAGCAGCATCTTGAGCTTGAACAAGGGCTGGATGCGGTCTTCGGGAGGGGTACGGCGCCACTCGGGAAAAGCGGCGGCGGCGGCTTCGACGGCGGCGTTCACATCGGCGGCACCGGCCAGGGGGACGCTGGCCAGGATTTCCCCGGTCGCGGGATTAACGACATCGCGCCATTCCGACGATTGCGCCGGTGCCCATTGTCCATTGATGAAATTCGTAACCTTGTTGGCAGGCGGTGCTGCTACGCTCATTATGCTAATGCCTCTCGCTATCGCGAAGAATGTGCTACCGGGAGCCGTGGCTTATCACGGAAGAACTCCCAAGCAGTTCAATGATACTCGTTCACTTTCTTGAGAGCGATTGCAGCGCGCTCGAAGGATGAATCCCGCATGCAGCGCTTAAACCAGTTGTGCGACGGCTCCCTTCGCGTCGCAAACATTCGCAATGGCTGACTCGAGCACGTCCAGGGCTTCATCCATTTGCTCATTCGTAATCACCAGCGGCACCAGCATGCGGATGACATTGGAATACGATCCTGCGGTGATGGTGATGAGACCGTGCTCGTAGCAGTACTGCGAAATCTCTTGCACGAGTTCTACTGCCTGCATGCCGCCCAGCCCCCGAATATCTCCGATAATGGGCCATCGACGCTGCCACTCGCGCGCCCGGCGCTGGAACTGAGCCCCGAGCTCGTTGTCGCGAACAAGCAGATTCTCGCTCTCGAACAGATCGAGAACCGCAAGCGCAGCTGCGCACGACAGCGGATTACCAGCGAACGTTCCGCCGAGACCGCCAACTCCGGGAGCGTCCATGATCTCAGCACGGCCTGTAACCGCAGCCAGTGGCAACCCGCCCCCTAAAGACTTCGCTGTAACCAACAGGTCGGGTTCTACACCGTACCGCTCACACGCAAAGAGCGCGCCCGTACGCCCGAAGCCGGATTGAACCTCGTCGGCAATGAACAGAATTCCGTACTTGCGGCATAACTCGATCAAAACTTTGAAATAGTCCGGGGGAGGAGCGATGAAGCCGCCCTCTCCTAATACCGGCTCAGCAATGATTGCCGCAACCTCTTCGTTGGCAACCACGCGCTTGAATGTGTCTTCCAGATGGCGTGCGCAGTACAACTCGCATGACGGATATTGCAGCGAGTACGAACAGCGGTAGCAGTAAGCGTACGGAACTCGGTAGACCTCGCTCGGAAAAGGCGCGAAGCCAGCCTTGTATGGATGTGTCTTGCTGGTCAGAGCCAGCGTCATCATTGTTCGTCCGTGGAATGCATCTTCGAAAGCGATCACGGCCGGACGCTTGGTATAAGCACGAGCAATCTTGACCGCATTCTCCACCGCTTCCGCTCCGCTGTTCACGAATATCGTTTTCTTCGGGAACTTACCCGGCGTGACTTCGTTCATGCGCTCAGCCAGACGGACGTAACTTTCGTAGGGCGTGACCTGGACGCAGGTATGCAGGAAGCGATCGAGCTGTTGCTTTAGGGCATCGACAACTTCGCCCCGCCGATGCCCGACATTGAGGCATCCGATCCCCCCAGCGAAATCGAGGTAACGATTGCCGTCGACGTCCTCGAGCCACGCGTCCTCCGCCTTGGCCACGTATATAGGCGTGCCGTGCGAGAGTCCGCGAGGCACGGCTTTCGCGCGACGCTCAGAGAGTGCCTTCGATTTGGGGCCCGGTATCGGTGTGCGAAGTTGAATAATGGACATCGTTGGTTCTCGCTTCTCAGTTCTCAGTTCTCAGTTAAAGCACGGGCATTATGTTTCAGTACCAGCCGATCGGCGCCTCATTCAAATTGATGTGTACCTGCTTGGTCTCGAGATATTCTTCGATTCCCCACGGCCCTAACTCGCGGCCAAAACCGGACTGTTTGAATCCACCCCATGGAGCTTCTACATAAGTCGGCTGCATGTGATTCACCCAAACAATTCCGGCGCGCAGCGCCTTCACCGCGCGCATTGCCTTGAAGATGTCTCGAGTCCAGACCGCTGCCGCGAGTCCATAGGGAGAATCGTTAGCGATCTTCATCGCATCTTTCTCGTCGTCGAAGGGAATGACAGCGGCAACCGGCCCAAAAATTTCCTCACGTGCGATGCGATCGCTATTCTTCACGTCATAGAAAATCGTAGGCTGAACGTAATATCCTTTGGCGAATTTGTCTGGCCGTCCTCCACCCGAAGCCAGCTTCGCCTCCTGCTTGCCAATCTTGAGGTATTCATTCACACGCTCGTATTGCTCTTTGCTGACCAGCGGACCCATCTTCGTCTCGCGTTCCAGCGGCGGGCCCAATTTGATCTTCTTCGCTTTTTCGGTCATGGCATCGACGAAGTTCTTATATATCGACTTCTGCACCAGGATGCGGCTGCCCGCGGAGCATACCTCGCCTTGATTGATGAAGACACCAAACAGCGCGCCGTCGATGGCCGCTTCGAAATCGGCGTCTGCGAAGAAGATGTTGGGCGACTTGCCGCCGAGTTCGAGCGTGACGCGCTTCACGGTATCGGCAGCCTGCTTCACGATGATCTTGCCCACAGCCGCACTGCCGGTGAATGCAATCTTGTTCACATCGGGATGCTGAACGAGAGGAGCACCGCAAGTCTCACCAAATCCGGTCACGATGTTGATGACTCCCGGCGGCAGTCCGCAGTCGGCAAGGTGCTGAGCAAATTCCAAAGCCGTGAGCGGCGTCTGCTCTGCGGGTTTGAGCACGCACGTACACCCGGCAGCAATCGCCGGCGCAAGTTTCCAGGCCGCCATGAGCATCGGATAATTCCAGGGGATAATCTGTCCCGCCACACCGACGGGCTCTCTTAGTGAGAGCGACAACGCGTTGTCGGGCACTGGATTCACATGCCCGGTGATCTTCGTCGCCAGGCCGCCGTAGTACTCGAAGCAGGTTGCGACATCAGTCAGGTCGTATTCAGCTTCCACGATGGGCTTGCCCGTATTGCGGCATTCGAGTTCAGCGAGCGCCGGCAGATTCTGGCGAACCTTCTCGGCCATCCGAAACAAGACACGTCCGCGCTCCTGTGCGGTGGTGGACCCCCACGGCCCTTCCTCAAAGGCGGTCTTAGCTGCGGTCACGGCGCGGTTTACATCTTCCGCATTTGCATCCGGCACCTGCGCAATTACTTCTTCGGTGGAAGGGTCGTAAACGGGAAAGGTCTTGGCGGACTGGCTCGTGACCCATTCGCCATTGATGAACATCTGATACGTTTTCACGTCAGCTTTGATACCACCGGGCATATGCCCTCCCACATTCTCAGTGCACCGAGCCGCCGCTGGCGGACACGGGCTCGCTGTTCCTATGAACCTTGATGGGTTGTGGCGCTTTGCGCCGTCCGTAAACGAAAAAGAAAAAAGCTGCCAGACCGACAGACAACAGAGTCATGCCCACCATCCAGATCTCATACTTGAGCAGAGAAGTGATCTGCTGGGCCGGAAAAAAAACGAGTCCGATGCCGAGGACGGTGGTGAGCAGCCCGCTGCTTCCCGCGAGAAACAAACTTGCTCTTCCGTACTGCCCTTTTGGTTTCGATTCGCTCACCGCGAATTTCACCAGCGCCCCGAACATATAAACGAAGGGCACGAGCTGCAGCACGACCGCCAGTGATAGCAATTTCTGGAATGTCTCCTGCACTCCGGCTCCGGCAAAATTCAAAATGACCAGAACTGCCGACACAATCCCTTGCAGAATGAGCGCGGCATAGGGGGTCGCATATCGAGGATGCACTTTGCCGAGCCATGAGGGCATGTAGGAATCCAGCCCGGCGACGAATGGTATGCGGGCAGAGCCGCCCATCCATGCCGAGCCAATGCCCGCAATCGACATGCTGAGCATCAGGGCAAATGGAATGGTGATCCATCCGATGCCGACGCGAGCCGCCATGTGCGTCACCGCCTGGACGATTCCCTGCAGTACGTTGACATTCTTCCCCACCGCAATCAGCAGAGTAAGCGTCGCTCCGATGTAAAGGGCGCCCGACAGAAGCCCGCCCAAAGCCACAGCGCCAGGCAAAGTGCGCTGGGGATCTTTGATCTCGTCGCCCATCACTGACGCCAGTTCCAGCCCGACCAGGCCGAAACAAATCACACCAAAGGAATTCAGCACAAACTTCGGATTGGCGGGAATTTTGAAATCAGCCGCGGATACGGTGCTGCCAAAACGGGTCCAGATCACCACCCCAAGCCCAATCAGCACCGCCGCAGCGACGAATGTGCCGATTGCTCCAATGTTGTTGATCCACTTCCCCACGCCGAGGCCAAGAATATTGAACAGAGTCAACAAAGCCAGCAAGGCGAGCGAAGCAATGGACGCGAAGACTTTA
>QHVR01000634.1 GCA_003223595.1 Acidobacteriota bacterium | reverse complement strand
CTGATAGTCGAGTTCCCTCCCTGCCGCTGGCGGCTGCCTCGACGAGGGAATGTCCGCGCCGCAGAGCCGACGCAGTCAGGAACTCGCTAAGGTTGAGTCTTTTGTTCGACCTTGGCTGCGCCGTGACGCGTTTTAGTCGCGCTCTTGTGGGCAGCCTTTTTGCTGGTGGTCTTTGTCTTGTGGCCGGTTGTTCTTGCCGTGTTGTTCGTGGCTCGGCCGGTGTCTTTAGCCGCGTTTTTGGTGGAGTGGCCGGCGTCCTTCATATCTTGCTTAGGGCTATCCTGCGGAATCGCGTGGGCCACACATGCCAACGCCATTGCCAAAGCTAAGCCTGCTAGTTGCTTGCCAAGTCGCATTGAAATCCCTCATAGCGAGCGGTGTTCAGAACGCTCTTGTGAGTGGCGCGATGAAAGCGCCACGTGACTAAATCCCGCCCTCAGTGCCGGTGGAATACTCATCAGCGCGGCTGCTGACTCGATTAGTGATCTCCTGTACTTTGTCGGTGATGTTATTGCGGAGTTCCTCTCCACTGGAGGGCGCCAGCAACATTCCGGCTCCGATGCCCACTCCGACTCCGGCGGCGAATGCGAGGAAATTTCGCAGGGTGTGATCTTCGCGCGGATAAATTGCGTCGCGCGCGTCTTCGGCCATCGAAGAGGCGCGGCTGGAGGCGCGATCCACGGTGTCCGCAGTCTGGTCCATGAGGTACACAGCCGTCTTCAAAATCGACTTCACAACATTGTTCATTTTCATTGTGTTCATCCTCTCTTTACATTACCGCTGCCTGGCGGAGGTCCGGCATGGACTGCCGCTGCGATTCCAATGGGCGACAACTGCATCGAAGCTAATCTCGCAACGCAAGCGTGTCAGTACGGGAAATCTGGTACTTCCAATGGAAGGGGTAGGTACAAACGCGTGCCAGCGTTGCACGACTGACAAATGGCAACCTGCATAACGGATTTGCCTTCTAAATTTTCAACGTCCTATCCGCTTGGGGCCCACAGACGATCTCACAATGCCCATGACCGGAAAAGTGTTTCTAATTGCCGCTTTGGCCGCGGCGTGCAGCCTTCCTGGCTTCGCGGTGCTGGGCGAAGATGTGTCTTCGGTGCAGGCCGACCGAGTCCATAGCAACGCCAGTATGCGAGTTACGCCGGCGCAGAACTACACGATTCATGAGCTGCGCTCTGCGACGGGCGTGCTGGTCCGGGAGTATGCGTCAGCTTCAGGCAAGATTTTTGCGGTTTCATGGCAGGGACCGACGCTGCCCGATCTGCAGCAGCTGTTGGGATCGTACTTCGAAGAATTCCAGAAGGCTGCCCAGTCGCAGAATCGACCGGGCGGACACAGCCCGCTGATTATCCAGCACTCCGGGTTTGTTGTGGAACTTGGCGGGCACATGCGATCGTTCGTAGGACGAGCCTACCTTGCAGACCAAATGCCATCCGAGGTTAGCAACCAGGAGATCCGGTGAAGTTTTTGGCAATGATGGCATTGGGCTTGACTACTGTCTCTCTGGCTTGCGGAGGCGGCAGTTCACATAAGAGCAGCATGCTTCCAGTCGCCGCGTCGGCAAGCAACATCCAGCCGATCGTAGTGAACTCAGGACCTGCGGGGAATTATGCCAACGGCTTATTTACCAGCGTGACCCTGTGCGTGCCCGCGACTTCGAATTGTCAGACCATCGATGGCATTCTGGTGGACACCGGCTCGTTCGGACTCAGGCTCTTATCCTCGGGTGGCGGTGGCGCCCTCACTCTGTCCCTACCCCAGCAGAAGCAATCGAACGGCACTGTGGGCGAGTGTGCCCTCTTTGTAAGCGGATACACCTGGGGCTCGGTAAACACGGCTGACGTGATGATTGCCGGGGAGCAAGCCAGCAATGTTCCGGTACAGGTAATTGATCCAACTTTTGCCGCTGTGCCTTCTGCCTGCAAAAGCGCCGGAGTTCCGGAAAACGACAGCTTGCAGACGCTCGGCGCCAACGGCATTCTTGGAATAGGTCCGTTTGCAGCGGATTGCGGTAGAGCATGCGCTCAGACCGGGTCGTCGAATCCTGGAATGTATTACGAATGTGCCGGCAGCTCTTGCCAGATCGCGGCGGAGCCGGTTGCACAGCAGGTGCAAAATCCTGTTGCTCTTTTTCCCAGCGACAACAATGGCGTCATTATCCAACTGCCGGCGCTTACCGCCTCAGCGGCCAGCTTGAGCGGATCGATGATATTTGGCATCGGTACGCAATCGAACAATTCGTTGGGCAAAGCTAAGGTGTTCCCGGTGAATTCCAGTGGGGAGTTTACTACCACGTTCAAAGGCCAGAGCTATCCGGCCTTCGTCGACAGCGGGTCGAATGCCTTGTTTTTCCTGAACACCAACACCACCGGGCTGTCCACGTGCAGCAATAGTTCCGGCTTTTATTGCCCGAGTTCTACGCAGAATCTTTCGGCCGTGACGACATCGGGCAGCCCCAGTCAGACCATTGATTTCAGCATTGCCAACGCGGAGTCGCTGTTCTCGAATCGTGGGGACTTCGTATTTGAAGATCTCGGCGGACCCAATCCCGGCACATTCGATTGGGGGCTGCCGTTCTTCTTCGGGCGCAGCGTCTTCACGGCAATTGAGGCGCGCAGCACCCCGGCGGGAACGGGACCTTTCTGGGCCTATTAGCCGGTCTTATCTACTCATCCCGTACGAACTTACAGCCAATACCGGATGGACTCCTAGACGCAAGGGCGGCTAGGGTCAGTGCTGCATTTGTGTTCTCGCCCCGGTGCGCGCGGCAACGAGGCTGCCATGATTGAAAGCAAACGTTTTGAAATGAAAGCACTTAGGCGCAGTGCGCTGGCCATAGTTGTCGGGTTTGTTTTTGCGGCTATGGGCTTAGGTTGGGCCGCAGACAACAATAAAGATCAATCGGAAATTTCGAACCGTCTCGCAGCATCAGGCAAAGTGTTGGACGCAGTCATGGCGTCGGGCAACAAGAGAGCGATTCCCGAGGGCATCCTGCAACACGCCAAGTGTGTCGCGATTTTTCCTTCGACTGTACAGGTGGCAGTGCTGGTAGGTGCGAAGCACGGAAAGGGCTTCGCCACATGCCGGACGGCAAAGGGCTGGAGCGCTCCGGCTCCGCTGGACATCTCCGGCGGGAGTTGGGGAGCGCAGCTTGGTGGCCAGGAAGTCGATCTCGTTTTGGTCGTGACGGACGATAAGGGCATGCAGGAACTCGAGGGACCTGTCGGCGAGCATGCTTCTACCGTGACCACGAACGCCGATATCCTTAGCTACTCGCGAACGCGTGGGCTGTTTGCCGGGACGAACCTGGATGGTTCCGCGATCACCGAGGACGAAGATGAAGCCCGTACTCTGTACGGTTCGAAGGTGCCATTGCGAGACATTCTTGCGGGCAAGACGCAAGCTCCGAGCACGAGCGCCGGGTTTGTGAGCGAGGTCGCCAAGTATGCTGACCAGCCGACGCAAAGGCAGTAACCGGCTGGCCACTACCTGAAGCGACAACCGCGCGATCTTTCTTTCACATCCAAGGAGCCCTATGGCCGAGCGCCAGCCAGCTATCGTGCCCGAAACTTCATCGCAGCCTTCGGTGATCCCGGAGCAGCAACTGTTCCTCTTCCGCGAGATTCTCGAGCTCTTGGAAAAGAAGAACGTGCCATTCGCGGTCGCGGGTGCATTCGCATTGCGCCAACACACCGGAATCTCTCGCGATACGAAAGATCTGGATCTGTTTCTGACGTCGAAGAACGCAACCAAAGCTTTAAAGGTTCTGCAAGAAGCCGGTTTCGAGTGTGAAGTTTGCGATCCCGTATGGCTCTTCAAGGCTCACCGCGACGATTTCTTTGTTGATCTGATTACCGGGATGAGCAATGCCGTGATCGTGGTCGAAGAGTCCTGGATCGAGCGCGCCAAACCCGCCGTCATTTATGACGTGAGCACGCGGGTGCTGGCGGGCGAAGAGTTGATTGCGTCCAAGCTGTTTGTTACGCGGCGCGAGCGCTTCGATGGAGCCGATGTCGCGCACGTCATCTATGGCACGCAGGGCAAACTCGACTGGCAGCGAGTCCTGCAGTTGATCGGAGAACACTGGGAGATGCTGTTCTGGGCGCTGGTGCTTTTTCGTTATGCCTATCCCGCCCAGACCGGCTATGTGCCTAAGGAGTTGTGGCAGGAGTTGATTGATCGCTATCGGGACACCATCGCCCATTCAGATCCCCGCGCGAGGTTTCGCGGCAGCCTGATTGATGACAAGATGTTTGCTATCGATGTGAATGAATGGGGAATGGCTAACCAGATGCAGGAGCATCGCGAACGCCGCTTGCGGAATCTAAAGTCCAACGGCAAAGCGATATGAAGATTGCAGCCACCGCCGATTTACATTTCTCTCCATCGCGGCAAAACGTGTTGCACGATCAATTGAGCCACGTGCGCGATGAGGCGGACGTTCTCATTCTCGCCGGAGACCTGACCAACTATGGCCAGCCCGATGAAATGGAACCGCTGCTCAATGTGATAGTCCGCTCGCGTATTCCGACCATCGGTGTGCTCGGCAATCACGACTACGAAAGCAACCGGCAGGTAGAGTTGATGAAGATGATGACCGCCGCCGGTATCAAAGTCCTTGACGGTACGGCCTACGAGCGGGATGGGGTTGGATTCGCCGGCACGAAGGGCTTCGTCGGAGGTTTCGGGCGCGGGATGTTGACTGCTTTCGGAGAGGCGGAATTGAAGGTATTTGTGCAGGCTTCGATTGATGAGGCTATCAAGCTGGAACGCGCGATGGCGCAGCTCCGCACCCCGAAGCGGGTGGTTGTGCTGCACTATTCACCGATTGCGGCAACGGTGCAAGGGGAAGCGGCAGAGATATTTCCTTTCATGGGTACGTCGCGCCTGGCGGAGGTCGTGGACCGTCATGGAGCTGACCTGGTGGTCCACGGGCATGCACACCACGGGGCGTTGGAAGGCAAGACCACAGGCGGAGCTCCTGTCTACAACGTTGCCATCACTTTGCTGCAGGGACGGCAGCCTTCCGCGGCTTATCGCATTTTCGATGTCTAGTTAGATAACAGGAACGATGCCCCTTTCCGCTGTGCTCAAAGCCAATCGACTAGGTGCCAACCGGCTGCCGGATGGAACCTGGCAGTTTCTGCTGTGGGCTCCGCATTCCAGATCTGTGTCTCTCAAGCTGGTTGAGAACGGGCGCACGATCCCTATGAACGCGCTCCAGGGTGGCTATCATCAGGCCGTGGTCGGCGATCTCTCAGCGGGAACGCGTTATTGCTATTGCCTGGAGGATGGGCGCGAACTTCCGGATCCTGCCTCTCGATTTCAGCCAGAGGGTGTTCATGGGCCGTCGCAACTGGTGGACACGGGAGCGTTCCGTTGGACCGATCACAACT
>QHVR01000633.1 GCA_003223595.1 Acidobacteriota bacterium | reverse complement strand
AAATTGGGAGAGAGACATGGCCGAGAAAATTCTTCTGGTGGATGATGAACCCAACGTACTCGATGGATACCGGCGGACTTTGGGCCGCGAGTTTACGCTGGAAACTGCAGTAGGCGGGCAGGAAGCACTAGCCCTGATGGAGAAGGCACCGTATGCCGTCGTCGTTTCTGACATGCGGATGCCGGGGATGGACGGAGTGCAACTATTGAGCCGAGTCAAGACTCAGTCTCCGGACACAATCCGCGTGATGCTGACGGGCCACGCCGACATGGAAACTGCGATCAACGCTATCAACGAAGGCAGCATCTTCCGGTTTCTGAACAAGCCCGTCACAAAAGACATGATGGCAAAGACTCTCACCTCGGCATTGGTGCAGTACCGTTTGGTTACCGCGGAAAAGCAGTTGCTGGAACAGACGCTGAGTGGGGCGCTGCAGGTGCTAACTGAGGTGCTAAGCCTTGTGAATCCGGCGGCATTCAGTAGGGCGGCGCGCGCCCGGCGCTACATCCATCATGTGGTGACCTCGATGAAGCTGGGCAATCCGTGGCAATACGAAGTTGCGGCCATGCTGTCGCAGTTGGGTTGCGTGACTCTGGCTCCCGAGACTATTGACGCGGTGTATAAGGGCGATACGCTTTCTCCCGAGGAACAGGCACAGTACGACTCGCACCCCAATGTCGCATACCAGTTGCTCTCGAAAATTCCGCGCCTGGAACCGATTGCGTGGATGATTCGCCACCAGAATCGCGCTGTGTCGCAATCGGAGAACACGGAGTTGCCGGACATTCGCAAGGGCGCGGAGGTCCTACGGCTTGTTCTGGAGTATGAGCAGGCCACGCACCAGGGCGCGTCGCGAACCGAGGCGGCACACACGCTTGCTCGACAGAATTCGGAGATGGGGCCGGAATTCTTCGCGGCTCTGGTGGCGTTGGATCCCAACGCTGAAGAAGGCCAAGTGAAACGGTGCAGCATCGATGAACTCTATGCCGGGATGATCATTCAGCAGGACGTACAGACAAACGGCGGAAGCCTGCTGGTGTCCACGGGGCAGGAGGTAACGCCGACGGTGATCTCGAAGCTGAAGAACTTTCATGCTCGGGGCAGTATTGATGGATACGTGAAAGTATCGTCGGCCAAATCGACACTGTCGTTTGTGAAGGCGGCCTCATCGTAGAGCTTCCGCGAGGTGCCGCTTACACACGGTTGTTAGAACTGGGCCGAATCTTCCTTCGACTCATTCACTGTCCCTATAATTAACAGATTATGCGTTGGCCAGCCGCGTCACGGATGGGATGGCTTTTTGACGCGCGACTGGGACCGCCCGATCGTCTGCTTCCACGCTGGTTTTTCCTGCGAGCGCTGGGAGCCATTTATTTTTCCGCTTTCTACTCCCTGGCTTTTCAGATACGCGGCTTGATGGGGCCGCAAGGGATTCTGCCGGCCCAGAGCTACTTGCATCTGGTTGGGCAATCTCTGGGGCACTGGGAACGGCTGTGGTACGCGCCCACGTTGCTCTGGTTTTCAAGCGGCGCGGGGATGCTGAACGCGTTGTGCTGGGCCGGCATGCTGGCATCGGTTCTGAATGCTGGCGCTCTGCTTTGTGCTGTTTCTTTCCTTCGTGAGTGCGGCGCAGGATTTTTCGGGATACCAATCCGACGGCATGCTTCTGGAGGCGGGATTCATCAGCTTGTTTTTCGTGCCCCCCGGCCTGCGGCCGGGTTTCGCGCCTGAGCATCCTCCCTCTCGAGCGAGCCTGTTCGTGCTGCAGTGGGAGTGGTTTCGCATTTATTTCGAGAGCGGGGTAGTGAAGTTGATGAGCGGCGACCCGGAGTGGCGCAACTTCACCGCCATGGATGAGTATTACCAGAATGGACCGCTGCCCACATGGATCGGATGGTACGTGCAGCATCTGCCTCACTGGTTCCATGCCGCAACGGTATGGGCGACTTTATCGCTGGAACTGGGGATCGTGTGGATGCTGTTTCTGCCGCGGCGCTGGCGCATCATTTGCTTCTTCATCGTGACGCCATGGCAGATCGGCGTCATTCTGACGGCCAACTACACGTTCCTGAATTACCTTGTGCTCCTTCTGGGAGTCCTGCTGCTGGACGATCAGTTTCTTTCTCCTCTGCTGCGGGAAAATTGGAGGAAAAGGATTCACAGACAACTTGGGTCGAGTGCCTCGCTGGAAAAGTTACAGAGCGGCTCGACGCAAACAGTGCGCCGATGGTGGCGTTTGGCAGGATTATCCGCCAGCGCGATCATGCTGACCTGGATCGCGTACGCCACCACTGCCGAAATGATGCTGCTGCGCGTGCCGCTGCCGAAGTGGCCCATCGTTGCCCTGCAGCCCTTTCGCATAGCGAATGAATACGGGCTGTTTGCGGTCATGACGCGCGCACGGTACGAAATTGAGTTTCAGGGCTCCATGGACGGACAGAATTGGATCGCCTACCCTTTTCGCTACAAGCCCCAGGCTCTGAACGAAGCACCCCGCATCTATGCACCTTACCAGCCGCGGTTCGATTGGAATTTGTGGTTCGCATCGCTTGGGTCCTGGCGGGATTATTCCATCGTGCCCAACACGGAATTGCGGCTGCTCTCGAACGATAAGGATGTGCTGCAACTTTTTGCGGGCAATCCGTTTCCGCAGCAACCACCCCAACAGATTCGGGCACTATTGTGGCAGTACTGGTTTACTTCGATGGAAGAAAAACAAAGGACCGGAATGTGGTGGCGGCGGGAATTGCGCGGGCTGTACGCACCAACTCTGGAGAGGACACCGGAGGGGCAGATCCGGGTAGTGCAGTGGCCGCAGTGGGAATCGCACCAGTAAATCGTGCATGCCTATGAATGCGTTGAGAAATCTTCGATGAAGGGCAAAGCGTGTGTGATCGGCTCGGGTCCCAATGGTCTGGCAGCAGCGATCGTGCTGGCGCAGGCAGGGCTGGAGGTGCAAGTGTTCGAGGCGCAGCCCATCCCGGGCGGCGGTGCCCGGACGATGGAATTGACATTGCCCGGATTTCTGCACGATTTTGGATCGGCAGTCCATCCGCTGGCCGTGGGCTCCCCGTTTTTCTCATCGCTGCCGCTGCATGAATATGGGCTGGAATGGATTTATTCTCCCGCTGCTGTGGCACATCCGCTGGACGACGGCACGGCTGTGCTGCTGGAAAGAAAACTCGAAGATGCGCGAGCATCTCTTGGCGTTGACGGAGAGACTTGGTGCCGGTTGGTGCGGCCATTCGTCGAGCATTGGAAGGCTTTTGCTCCGGATGTTCTTCGACCGCAGCCCGCAATTCCGAAACATCCCTGGCTGATGGCGCGTTTTGGAATGAGCGCGTTCTCTTCGGCAGAAAGGATTGCGGCGCGCTTTCAGAGCGAGCGGACGCGAGCGCTGTTCGCAGGTTTGGCGGCACATTCTTTTCTGAGCTTCGATGAAGTTCTCAGCGGGGCGTTCGGCATGCTGATGGCGATACCGGCGCATGCGGTGGGCTGGCCGGTTCCACGCGGTGGATCGCAGGCCATCACGAACGCGTTGTGCGGGTATCTGGAGAAACTCGGAGGTGCAGTCCACACTTCATCCCGTATCGATTCGTTGGAAGCATTGCCGAAATGCGATCTGGTTCTGTGCGACGTCACGCCGCGACAACTGGTTGCGATTGCAGGCTCGCGGTTGGCGGCTTACTACAAGCGGCACCTGCAGAGATTTCGCTATGGCCCAGGAGTGTTCAAGGTGGACTACGCGTTACGCGAGCCGATTCCCTGGCGCGCGTCCGAATGCAAGCGGGCGATTACTTTGCATTTGGGAGGGACGTTCGAAGAGATTGCCGCTTCCGAGAAGGCGGTGCGGTCGGGAAAACATTCGGACAAGCCATTCGTCTTGCTGGCCCAGCACAGCCTCTACGATACGTCACGAGCGCCGGCAGGCAAGCACACCGCCTGGGCGTACTGTCACGTTCCGAACGGATCCACAGAAAACATGTTGCCAACAATTGAGGAGCAGATCGAGCGATTTGCACCC
>QHVR01000632.1 GCA_003223595.1 Acidobacteriota bacterium | reverse complement strand
TGGCCTGTTCTCCCAAATCGCAGAGTCCATGGCCTTTACAGATTTCTGACGCCGCTCAAAACGGCCGTGCTATCATGCGGCAACATCCGTTTGGGCCATCCATGGAACGCGTTCTGGCCTCCGCCAACATCTTTCGTTTTGGGCTCTTTGAGGCCGATGCCGCTCGCGGGACGCTGACCCGCAGCGGACTGCGCGTCAAGGTGCAAGACCAGCCTTTCCGTATGCTCCTGGTATTACTGGAACGGCCGGGAGAGATCGTCAGTCGCGAGGAACTCCGCCAAAGACTTTGGTCGGAGGGGACGTACGTCGACTTTGATGGCAGCCTGAACGTTATCCTGAAAAAACTGCGCGCCGCCATCGACGATGATTCGGAGAATCCCCGCTTCATCGAGACCGTTCCCCGGCGGGGTTACAGGTTCATTGCACCGGTATCCGTCGCGCCAGTTGCCCTCGCCGCAGCCGCCGAAGTGCCCCCTGCGCCAGCGAAAACCGTCGAGGAAGTTCCTGTTCACGTGGTTGAAGTCGCGGAGCATGCGGAACTCAGAACTCCGCGTGGGCGTCGCTATTTATATGGCGGATCGGCCGCGCTGCTTGTCGTGTTGCTGGGATTCACCGCTGTCTTCCTCCAGCGCAAACCGGGCAGTCCCGCGCCGCAAAACCCGAGCGCAACCTCTCCCGTTCGGATGCGGAAGTCGGTGGCTGTGCTTGGGTTTCACAGCCTCTCGGGCAAAACTGAAGATGCCTGGCTCGGGACAGCGCTCGCCGAGATGCTGAGCACCGAACTTGCGGGCGGCGAACAGTTGCGCCTGGTGTCTGGGGAGGACGTAGCGAATCTTCGCGTTGCCAATCCCTGGTCGCAAACCGACACGCTGGATCAAGCGACCACCGCCCGGATCGGGACGGCCCTGAGTAGCGATCTGTTGCTGCTAGGTTCGTATATGAACCTGGGAAAGCCCGACCGGGGGCAATTACGGGTGGACGTCCGGCTACAGGATGCCCGGACGGGCGAGATATTAACCGAAGAAGCCGAGACCGGCGACACGCAAGATCTTTTCCGGTTGGTCTCGCACATCGGTACGAGGCTCCGGGACCGCATTGGCGTACGCCATGTAGAAGATACGGAAGAAGCAGGAATCATCGCTTCGTTGCCGTTGAATCCCGATGCCGCTCGGTTCTATGCCCTTGGACTCTCAAAGCTGCGTCACTTTGATGCGCTTGCCGCCAAGGACCTGCTCATAGAAGCGACGCAGGCCGATCCTAAATTCTCACTGGGACATGCCATGTTGGCTCGTGCCTGGGCACAACTCGGATACGGACAGAAGAATCGGGAAGAGGCCAAGAAGGCGTTAGAACTGGCCACGGATCTGCCGCGGTCGGAGCACATGCTGGTCGAGGGCGAGTATTACGAGAGCCTCGGGAAGCAGGATAAAGCGGCGTCGGTCTACCACGCACTTTTTGAGTTGTTTCCTGACAATGTCGAGTACGGTCTACGATTCGCACAGGCAGCGATGCTGAGTGCTAACTTCAGCCAGGCGCTGGAGTTGATCACCCGACTGCGAGCGCTCCCGCGGCCTGCATCAGATGATCCGCGAATCGACATCGCGGAATCGCGCGCCATTAAGGTGAACAAACCTGCATCGCTGCTTCTAATCCGGAACGCGGTGAGGAAAGCGTCGGCTCAATCCAATATTCCTGTGTACGCCCTTGCCAGGCGAGACGAATGTATGGCCATTCTGTATGGCGATGAGCCGCAGCGCGCCATTCCGGTCTGCGAAGACGCCTACAACCTTTTCCTATCAGAGGGCAATCGGGCAGGAGCAGCCGACGCCATTCGGCTCATCGCTGATCGCCGGGGCACGGAAGGCCATTATGAAGAATCGATTGCCACCTATGAACGCGCTCTCGCCATGCTCAATGGGCTGGGAGAACATGCCAAGACGGGCGCGATTCTGAATAATATGGCGATCGCTTACGCCAACGAAGGCAAACTGGATCGTGCTGCGCAGCTCTATCGCGAGGCGAAAAGCCACTTCGAACAGTCGGGCGACAAGAACAATACGTCCACGGCTCTCACCAACATCGCCGATATTCTGTTTCTTCAGGGCAATCTCCCCGCGGCTGAAAAGATATACCAGCAATCGCTGGAGCTGATCGTTGCCTCGGACAGAGGGGAACCAGGCTACAACTTGTCCAGGATGGCCGACCTTGAGCTCACGCAAGGCAAGTTGAAGGAAGCCAAACTGCATGCGCAGCAGGCGATCGAGTCCATGCGCCCAGCTCAAGGGGCTTATCAGTACTTGAGTGGGGCCATCAGCGAACTGGGAGAGGTTCTGGAGCAGGAGGGCGATCTGGCTGCCGCGAGGGCGCAATTTCAGCAAGGGCTGGCTTTGAGGCAGCAGGTCGGGGCGGCCGATCTGGTCGCGGAGAGCCAGGTCGAACTCGCGGTTCTCTCCATCGAGGAAGGCCATCCGGAGCAGGCTGAAACTCTCCTTAAAGGCGCGATTCCGGAATTCGAGAAAGAGAAGAGTGATCCCGATGCCGCCGCGGCATACACACATCTGAGCCACGCGTTGCTGTTGCAGGGCAAAAACGACGAAGCTCGTAATGCCGTGACGCGAGCCATTCAGCTGACCCCGGCCCTTTCCGGCCCGGCAGTGGCCATACCGGCATCCATTCAGAAAGTACGAGTAGATGTTGTTAGCAGTGGCGAAATTAACCCCGCGATTAATGAGCTACGCTCGCTCGCAACAGAAGCCAAGAAGCTCGGCTATTACAACCTCGAGACGGAAGCTCGACTGGAACTCGGGCACCTGCTCCTGCGAAGTAATGCTTCCGCCGGTCGAGCCCTGCTGGCCGGGCTTGCGTCCGATGCTCGAGCTCACGGATTCGGACTCCTTGCCCGTCGCGCCGAAGCCATTCAGCCACCCCCAGGTACCCTCGCTGGCTTGCAAAAACCTGCCAGATAGATCGCGTTTCCGCACTCGATTGCACGTTTTTGCCCTCTTTCCGGCTAATTCTGGCTGGTCATATCTGCGCAGAAACTCTTCAGCTTCTTACACATAGCAAG
>QHVR01000631.1 GCA_003223595.1 Acidobacteriota bacterium | reverse complement strand
AGATCATGTCGTTCAGGCCTTCGCTGCTGTGGCTGGTGGCGCCCACGGGGCAGACCACTTCGCAGGGTGCGTCTTCGCAGTGCATGCACGGTACTGGCTGGAAGAACGCTTTCGGACTGTCGCGGTCGCCTTGATAGTAGGCGTCGACGCGCAGCCAGTGCATGTGGCGGCCGAGTAGCGTCTGCTCTTTTCCGACGACGGCAATGTTGTTTTCTGACTGGCACGCAAGAATGCAGTTATTGCAGCCCGTGCAGCGGTTCAGATCGATCGCCATGCCCCAGGCGTATTGCTCTTTTTCGTATTCGTAACGCGGGTAGAGTGTCAGGCCTTGGGGGACTTCTTCTTCCTTGGCGAATCCGGGTTCTTTCTTGTATTCGTTGAGGCTGGTTTCGCGGACCAGGGGGCGCTGCTCGCCATCGGGCGTGTCCATCGACTGCATGCCTTGCGTGGAGGCCAGTTCGTAGATCTCACCTGTCTTGCGGATCTGGACTCCGCTCGCGATCCACGGGGCAGTGCTGCTGCGGAGTTGGTAGGCGTCGTAACCTTGTCCGGTGCCAACGCGTCCGGCGCGCTTGCGGCCGTAGCCCAGGGTGACGGTGATCGAATTGTCAGGATGCCCGGCTTGAATCCAGACAGCGCCTTGAATTTTCTTGCCGTTCAGTTCGAGTTCGACGATATCTTTCGATGCGAGATGCAGGCGCGCGGCCATTTTGGGACCGACTTGCACCGCGTTGTCCCACGTGAGCTTGGACATCGGCTTGGGAAGTTCCTGCAGCCAGCCGTTGTTGGAGAATTGCCCGTCCCAGATGGTGGGATCGCGACGGATGTTGAGCTCGATCGCTGTATCCGTCGTAAATTTCCAACCAATGTGATCGTTCTGTACCGCCACGGACTTGGATTGGTAAGCTGTGCCCTCGACCCAGCCATCGTGCAGGGATTTGCGCCAGAACTGTTCGAAATCTCCTCGGGAGTGCTGCTTCTGCCAGTACGCTCGGACGAGATCGTAGCCGGTCGCGTCGGCTTGACCGGAGAGCATGGCAACGAATTCGACCGGACTCTTCGCGTTGTAAAGGGGGGCAATCAGCGGCTGGATGATGCTGACCGTTCCGTCAAACGCCCGGGCGTCGCCCCATGATTCCAGTTCGTGCGTAGCGTTCACGTGCCACTGGCAAAGCTCGGAAGTTTCGTCCTGATAGAGACCGTAATGCACTCGCAGTTGCGCTTTGCCGCTCTTGAGCACCTCGGCGAAGTTCAGATCGGCGGGCGCATCGTAAACCGGATTGCCGCCGAGGATGATGAGCAGATCGACCTTGCCGCCTTGAATGTCGTTGACGAGATCTTTGAGCGATTCGATCTGGTTAACCGGATTTGCATCGACGGGATCAGTGTAGAAGACCGTTTTGCCGACATTGCCAAGTGCCTGGTTCACGGCGTGAGCGAAAGCATGCACGCTAGCGGGCTGATGATCGCCCACGATAACAATGCTAGAGCCGCGATGGCCAAGCAGTTCTTGAACAATTGACCCCGCAAAGCCCGGATTGTCTCCTGCTACACCTCCGCTTGGCGGTTTGATAGGCAAGTGGCTCGACAGCGCCTGCGCAAATTTCTCAATTTCGCTCGCCCTCATTGGAAACCGGTGATCCGCCTTCGCCCCGGTCGCACTCGGCGTGCTCTCGATCGCGTACAAGCGATTCATCTGCCCGATATCGGGATCGCGGCGCAGCGCGAAGTCGCGGATGTAGCGCACGTTCCCGGGCCATCCGGCATAGAGGAAGTCGGCGTCGACTGAGACTACGACGTCCGCTTTCGAGAAGTCATAACGGGTCTCGACGGGCTGGCCGAAGGCCATTTTCGCGCCTTCGAGCACATTGTCGCGATTGACCGGCTCGTATACATGCCACTTTGCCTGCGGATAGACCTTCAGGAGATTGCGGATCTGGTCGGCGAGCGTTGGCGAAGAAATCGTCGTCGTCAGAATACGGATGCCCACGCCTTGCAGTGCTTTCTGCGCCTGAAGCGGTCCACGAATCGCACTCAGGAGTGCCGCGTACGAACGCTGATCGCCCATTGACACCACGCTCTGCGAGCGGTCGGGGTCGTACATCGTCAGGATCGAAGCCTGGGCGAAGATGTCGGTGCCGCCGAGGGAGGCATAGTGCTTATCGTTGCCCTCGACCTTGGTTGGGCGGCCGAGATGGCTCTCCACGAGAATCGGATTGGCATAGCCGCTCAGCGTGTGCGCGGTGGCGTAGTACATGGCCCGGCCGGGAATCACATTTTCCGGCTGGCGAACATAGGGAACGATGACTTCATTGGGAAGCTTTACGCAGCCAGTCATGCCGGCTAGTCCGAGCGAAGCACCCATCACTTTGAGGAATCCGCGCCGGGAGACAGTGTCTATCCACTCGGAGGCGCCTTTAGGAAATTCGCGTTTGAGAGCTTCCTGAAACTCGGGATTGCCCGCGAGTTCTTCCAGGCTGCGCCAATATTCCGGGCCGGTCTTGGCCGCTTCATCGATTTCGGCGCGCACCGCGTTCAAATCGAGTTTGCCCTTTTTGCTGGGGCAGACGTCTTCGCGCGTCGCTCATTCGTTTGTCTGTTTTCTGCCGTCCCTACGGGACTCGGACTTCTGCTTCGCTCCCACCCAGGACTTACGTCCTGGGCTGCACTCTGCCGCCCCTGCGGGGCTGAATATTGATCCCTCGCCTTTACGAGGCGAATTGTTCAGCGATGGCACGTGCTGCAGCTCGTGATATCGCCAACGCTGGTCTGGCCGTCAGAAGTCTTCAATCTTCCAACGCGCACTCGGTATTTCTTGATCAGGTAATCGCCGAGCGAAGCCTGGTCGGTGAAACTCTTATCATCCACCTCAACGGGGCTGATGTCGGAGGGCGGCCGGTAGCGCATGTTGAAAACCTGGTCGCGCGGCCGAAGATTCTTTCCGGGATCGCGATGACAATCCAGGCACCACGACATTTGCAGTGTCGCCTGTTGATACATGAATGGCATGGTGTCCACAGGCCCGTGGCACACGTTGCAACCGACGCCCTTGGTGACATGAATGCTGTGGTTAAAAAACACGAAGTCGGGAAGCGTGTTGACTCGCGTCCACTGCAGCGATTCGCCAGAACGATAGCTGGCGCGTACGGGCTCGAGCAAGGCTGCATTGGTCCAGATCTGCGAGTGGCAGTTCATGCAGGTTTTGGTCGGCGGAATTCCCGCGAAACTGGAGTCCTCGACCGAGGTATGGCAATAGCGACAGTCAATGCCGAGTCCGGTGACGTGATGCTGATGGCTGAATGGAACCGGCTGCGGCTTCCGCACACCTTCGTAGGTCACGTACGGAGAGCCTTGTATGGCGTACCCTACCCAAACCAGAGCGGCCACGACGAAAATGGCGCCGAAAATAGTAGCGCGGGACAGCGTATTCGTGCTGCGATGAAAGATCTGCGACATTCTCTTATGAGATCTGGATGAAGAGACCCGGCGGATCGTCCGCTAATAATGGCCGCTTGTTGTTCCGAGTAAGAAAACCACCCACTGCAGTTTTCCAGTGATCGGCGAAACTGGAAATTATAAATATTCCGCACAGCTTTGTCAGGAGTTTTTGAAAATTCGCAAAGAAAAATTTTCGCGTCAAACTCTACTGAAAAGATGTTGAGTTTTTCAACGAGAGTGAGCGGAAACCGCAGCCATACATAGTTTGCAGTAGGTCTGACTATCTAAGATTCATGACGAGCAATTTGGGTTCCGTCATCTCTTCAATAGCGTAGCGTAAGCCTTCGCGGCCGAGACCCGAGTCCTTCACGCCGCCGTAGGGCATGTGATCGATGCGGAATGAAGGAACGTCTCCGGCAATTACGCTGCCAACTTCGAGTTCCTCGTAAGCTTGAAAGAGGAGTTTCGCGTCGCGCGTGAATACGCCCGCCTGCATGCCGTAGATCGAACTGTTGACCTGACGCAAGGCCTGATCGAAATTCTGGTAAGGCTCCACGGTGACGACCGGGCCGAAAATTTCCTGACAGTTTACTTTCATGTCCGGTTTCGTGCCGGTGAGGATCGTCGGCTCGACGATGTTGTGAGTGCGACGGCCTCCGCACAGGAGGCGGGCTCCGGCGCGCACCGCTTCGTCAATCCAGGCGGTGGTACGGATGGCGTCACTTTCGCGGATGAGTGGGCCGACGTCGGTGGACTCATCCATGGGATCGCCTGTCTTCAGCTGTTTTACGGCTTCGATCAACAAATCGGTGAATTTTCCATAGACGGACTGCTCGACTAAAATTCGCTGCACGGAAATACAA
>QHVR01000630.1 GCA_003223595.1 Acidobacteriota bacterium | reverse complement strand
TCGATCCCGATACAGCCCGCGCCGACGCCGTGGCGCGCGAGTTCGAGTGCAAGGCGTTCGGCTCCGTGCAGCAACTACTGACCACTCACAGCGAAGTGCAAGCTGTATCCGTAGCCACTCCCACATTGCATCATCTTGCCGTCGCTCGAGAAGTGATCAAGTCCGGCGTCGATGTCCTCGTCGAGAAACCCATCGCAGCCACGCTGGACGAGGCCGACGAACTGGTCACGCTTGCCCGCCAGCACAAAACCATTGCCCAGGTCGGACATCTCGAGCGCTTCAACCCCGCAGTTCGCGCGACCGTTCCCATCCTCACCCAGCCAATGTTTTTCGAAGTACACCGCCTGAGCGTCTTCACGCCGCGGTCGCTCGACGTCGACGTGGTGCTCGACCTCATGATTCACGATCTCGACATCGTGCTGGCCTTTGCCAAGTCGTCGGTGAAGGAAGTGCGCGCCGTCGGCTTGCCCATTCTCTCCGGCAAAGCGGACATCGCCAACGTGCGGATTGAGTTTGAATCGGGCTGCATCGCCAACTTCACCGCTAGCCGCGTGTCCACCGAACGGGTCCGCAAATTGCGCTTCTTTCAGCCCCGCCAGTACATCTCCCTCGATTACGGCCGCCAGGAGGTGCTGGTCTTCACTGTCGGATCCGACGGTGTCGGCGCTCCCTCCGTCAATCCTCAAATCGGCGTAACCAAGCCGCCGGTCGCTTCCGAGGAACCGCTTCATGCTGAGCTGAGATCGTTTCTGCGCGCCGTCCGTGAACGATCCACCCCTGTGGTCTCGCTGGAAGACGGCCGAAGCGCACTCGCCCTGGCTCTCGATATCGTTGCCGCCATGCGCGAGCACGGCAACAAAGTCGGGCTCGCCGCAATCGGCCATACGAAACAGTAGGTTGCAACCCTGCCCCGACAGCCTTGTGAGGCTCTTTCCCTGGGTGTCTTCCCTCGCATTTACATACATTTACACACCAAGGTCGGTGTTCGATTAGTGAAGAGCGAAATGCCCGGAAAGATGCGAGAATAGAAGTAAGGTTGACGGTAACGCACTGCGCGCCCAGAGCATGTCACTTGCAATGCCAGATGCAACGCCGTCAGTGTTCTTCGTGTCTAAGTGACAGGCACCTAAATCCAGCGCATGCCGATTACGCAAATTCCATTTAGGGATCCGGTGCCTCCGCCACCGCCGTCTCCGGAACCACAGCCCGAGCAACTCGGCCTCTACGACAGCGACGACTGGGAAACGGCTTATAAGGAACTCGATGCGCGCGTTCCCCATCTGCTCATCCAGTTGCAGGACGATCTGGCGCGCTCGCGCCGTCGCGAAGCCGCCTGGATTTCCATCGTCGGGCACCTGGTGCTCTTCATCCTCTTGTGGAATCTGCCGCTCATCGAGAAGACTATCGGGATTCATCGTGCCGTCGTCATTCCGATCAACCCCATGCAGGACAAGAACGTCACCTTCCTGCCGCTTCCGCCGGACCTGCAGAAGCCTACTCGCAAGCCGAACACGAATGTGATGTCCGACAAAGACCGCATCGCCATGTCGCGGCATCCGCAGTTGGATCCCAACGAACTGCGCAAGATTTTGACGCCTCCACCAGGGGCGCCTGGAGCTCCGGGGCCGCGCTCGCCGCAGCCCCCTGCACCGTCGCAACCGGCTCCTGCCAATCAGGCGCCGCCTCAGCAAACACAACAGGCAACCGCAAGACCGCAGATCCAGAGCAATCAGACGGCGCAATTACAATCGCCCGCTCGTTCCAACAACAGCTTCAGCAAGTTCGCCGGCCCGATGACGGCGGGGCAGGCGATCCAGCAGGCGACGCAAGCCGCCGCGTCCAATCGCGGGGGTGGTGGTCAGGCTGGTGATTTCGGTTTGGGCACTGGCGCGCACGGCCGCCAGCTGGGAGCGCTGGATATTCTCAGCGACACCCAAGGCGTGGATTTTGGTCCGTATCTCCAGCGCATCGTTCAGGTCGTTCGCCAGAACTGGTACATCCTGATTCCAGAATCCGCCGAGATGAAAAAGGGAAAGCTGGCGATCGAGTTTGCCATCACAAAAGATGGACAAGTCGCGGATATGCGCCTGGTCACAAGTTCGGGGGATGTTGCCCTGGACCGCCCCGCCTGGGGCAGCATTACCAATTCAAATCCCTTCCCGCCGCTTCCCACCGAATTTCGCGGCCCTTATCTTGCCCTTCGCTTCCGCTACTACTACAATCCTGACAAAGCCGATCTCGAGTAACTCCCGTCCGAATCTTTTTCCTCCCGAGATGATCAAATTGTTAACAGCGCGTAGTGCGCTGATTTCCTTTCTGAAGAGCAACTTTGGACAAGATGCCCGTACTGTTCGTTGGCATTGGTTCGCCGATGAACGCGATCGAGAACAATGCCTTCACCCAGACGCTGCGCGAGTTGAGCGCGCGACTGCCGAAGCCCACGGCCGTGTGCGTGATCTCCGCGCATTGGGTCACCTCGGGATCGCACGTGCTGGCATCTTCGCATCCCGAGACCATTCACGATTTCTACGGCTTCCCCCGTGCTCTCTACGAAGTTGAATATCCCGCACCCGGCGCTCCCGCCGAAGCCGGCAAGCTGGCAGAAAATCCGGTGATTGTGCCCGATGAAAAGTGGGGACTCGATCACGGCTCGTGGAGCGTGTTGCGGCACATGTATCCCGCCGCGGATATCCCCGCATTTCAATTGAGCCTGGACGAACGCCGCACTCCGAAGGAACACCTGGAACTCGCTCGCGAGATCAAGCAACTACGCCAGCGCGGCGTCCTCATTCTAGGCAGCGGCAACGTGGTCCACAACCTGCGGCAGATTGACTGGAGTGATCCCCATGGCGCGTTCGACTGGGCGCGTGAGTTCGATTCCCGAGTGAAAGATTCCGTGGACGCGCATGATGCCTCTGCCTTGGCTGACCCGGCGAAGTGGGGAGAGCGCCTGCTGGCCACCGCACATCCCACGCTCGAGCATTACCTGCCGTTGCTCTATTGCATGGGCAGCACGGATGCGAAAGATTCTATTTCGTATCCCTACGAAGGCTTCGACTTCGGAAGCATCTCCATGCGCGCAATCCTCTTCGGCGCAGAATCCGAAAAGTAGTCTGGGTGCGTTGAATTTAGACTCTCAGCCCTCTCACCAGACTCTGCAGCGGTTCTGATTCACCATCGGAGACCCCGCTTTGCAGTGGAACGCCTCCTGGAACTCCGGCATATTTGACACGACTCCATTGGTCCGGTATTTCTCCGGCGAATGGGGATCGATCGTCGCCCGCATCCGCTTGGATTCGTCACGCACGTGTCCGCACCAGCTCTGTCCGTATCCCACAAAGAATCGTTGCTCCGGAGTCAGCCCTTCGATCGGCTCCAGCTTCTGATTGTTCGTGTCTTGCTTCCACGCCATGTAGGCCAGCAGTAAGCCTCCCAGATCGGCTACATCCTCGCCGAGGGTCAGCTTGCCGTTAATTTTGATGTCATCGATGATGCGCGTTTCTCGAACTCTTTCCCGTCTTCCGGAGTCCACCAGTCGCGCAGGTTGCCTTGTGCGTCAAATTGCCGCCCTTCGTCGTCAAAGCCGTGCGTCAGTTCGTGTCCCACCGTGCCGCCGGTGTCTCCATAATTCGGTGCAGCATCGGAATTGAGATCGAACGCCGGTGGCTGCAGCACACCCGCGGGGAAGTTGATGTCGTTCATCTGCGGGTTGTAATAAGCGTTCACCGTGGGCGGAGACATGTCCCACTCACCCCTGTCCACAGGCTTGCCGATCTTCGCCAGCTGGCGGTTGAATTCGAATTGCTTTGCCCGCTGGAAGTTGCCGAGATTATCTCCGCGCACAATTTCCAGCTTGCTGTAGTCCCGCCACTTGTCCGGATATCCAATCTTGTCCGCCATGCCATGCAACTTCGCCAGCGCCTGCTCCTTGGTCGTCGCCGACATCCACGGGAGACTCTTGATGTCCTGCTCCATCGCCGCCTGAATCTGTTTTACAATCTTCACCGCTTCCTGCTTCGCCTGCGGGCTGAAATATTTCTCCACGTATGCCTGGCCCAGTGCCTCGCCTAAGTAGTCGTCGATATCCTCGGTGCAGCGCTTCCATCGCGGCTTGAGTTGCTCCTCGCCCCGCAGCGTCTTGCCGTAAAAGGCGAAGTTCTCGTTCAGAAACGCCGACGAGATCTGCGGCGCATTCGCGTGCACAAGGTGCCACCGCAGGTACGCCTTCCAGTCATCCAGGCTGTCGTTGTTGAGTTCCTCATTCAGAGTCTTGAAGTATGTCGGAGACGTAACGTTGAGCGACTCCAGCCTGGGTAAGCCAACCTTGCTGAAGTACGCCGGCCACCCAAAATCAGGAGTGATCTTCTCCAACTCGCCGCTGGCCATCTTGTGGTCCAGGTTCTTGGGATCCCGTCGTTCCACCCGCGTCTGGGATCCTTTCGCCAGCGCCGTCTCGATGCGCATCACCGTCTGCGCTTCCTTGGCGGCTACATCCGGGGCATCGCCCAGCAGTTGGAACATCTTCTGCACGTGCTCCACATACTGCTTCCGCAGCTCTTGTGACTTCGCATCCTCTTTGGTGTAGTAGTCGCGATCGGGAAGCCCAAGTCCGCCTTGATCGGCATTGGCCACGACTCGGCTGGCATCCCGAAAATCCTGGATCGATTCCAGCCGGAACAGCACATTAGCCGTCGGCATGGACGAGGCCACATCCGCAAGCTCCTGCTTAGAGCCTAGCTTGGAGATCCGATCGAGCATCGGCCGAATAGGCTCCGCCCCTTTCGCCTCGATTGCTTGTTCATCGGTGCAGGACGCGTAATAATCTCCGATTTTTTGCGTCACCGCATTGCGCCCCGGATCCGCCTTGGACGCTGCTTCCAGAATCCCCCGCAGTCGCGCCGTATTCTCATCCTGCATTTTCGAGTAGGTATCCCAGGCGGCCTGGTCGGGCGGAATCGGATTGTTCTTCACCCATCCTCCGCAGGAATACGCAAAGAAATCCGTGCACGGATCCACGCTGCGATCCATCGAGTGCACGTCGAGTGCGGGTTGATGCTTCTCGTTACTGGCTTGTTGTGCGATCGCAGGAGCGACTGCAGATAAAACTGCGAGCGCAATAGTGCCCAGGCGGAACAATGCCATGAAGAGACCTCTTCTGGATGAAGAATGCGAACGAAAAAGTATAAGCCCGCCCCACGAAATCGGCACCGCCCCCGAGCCACGTAGCCCCGGACCCATTGGTCCGGGGCAGTTTCTAGCTCCTGCGCAGATGAATCGACCCATCCCCAGTGTGAATGGTCAGCAGACTGCCTCCCCCGTTCAGCTTCCCGCGAACTTCGTTGGTGCGAATCTTTCCTTCGGTCGTCACCGGCATGTCGAGATCAATGTGGCCGTCACCGGTATGCAGATCGACATCCGCGGACAGATCCGGGGGCAATTCCAGCGACACGCTGCCATCCCCACTCTCCAGCCTCCAATTGGCCCCCATCGTAGAGCCCTGGCGTGCCACGGCGTCCACGTGACCGTCGCCGGTCTTGAGTTCCAGTTCATCAAACCGACCATTCGCCCGAATGTGCCCGTCGCCGGTGCTCGCGTGCAGCTTGCCATCAATCCTGTCTAGAGTTTCTGAACCATCGCCGGTGTGCAGATTCATCGTTCCTTTCAGATCGGCGAGTTCAACGTTTCCGTCCCCAGTACGCAGATTCACATTGCCCTGCCGCGGCATCTGCACCACGATGTCCACTCGGTGCCCGGAACCACTCCACCCGAAATTCATGTTGTGATGGGGATAACGCACCTCGATTTCAACCGAGTTGCCCGTCTGGTGCTCCTGCACCTGAATGCCCCCTTCCCCAATCTTGTACCGGCTGGTGATCACCTTGGCCTCAATGGTGTTCTGATCCCACGTATTCACCCGGATGTTCGCATCCGTCGTTTCAATGCGCAGCTCGGGATTCGCGCTCACGTTGTAGGTTTTCGACCATTCCTCCGCACTGGCAGGCAGAACTGCCGCAATACTTAGCACCAGCATCGAAAGCAGGCCTCGGCTCACGCTAGTCTTAGTCATAGAGTCCTCTCGCGGGCGGACACACATGCACCCAGCCCGTTAGACGGGAGTACGGCAAAACCGTGAGGTTGGTTCCCCGAAAATCATTTCTGCGGGTCTTGGTATGCCATGCGGAGCAGCGTCCGCTCAGAAAAGGGCACGTACAACAGGGCGGCGCAGGCGGCAAAGGCCGCTCCCAGACCGATCTGCGCCGTCAGCAGGAACGGAGCTACCGCCCACAACTGGTCCAGCGCCAGCACCAACGGAAACATCCGCCGGAACTTCTCCCCCAGACGCTGGTAATCAAAAGCAATCGAAGACAACAGATAAAACCGCAGTGGAATGCCTGCCCCGGCGGTGATCATCACAGTTCCCAACAGGGCGCTGGCGCCCCAAGGTCCCCAAGGTGGCAGGAAAGACTCCGCAATCCCCTCCACCGCGTGCAGACGGATCAACGCCGTTCCGTAGAAGATGAGGTACATGACTTGAATCAACGCAAAGAGCCCGCGCGTAATTCCGCGATGAGGGATGGGTACTTCGAGTTCGGGATGCAGCTGTGGGGCTGCTGGCTGGACGGGGCTCGCGGACAGCACTGAGACCGTCACGTCGGGAGCCGGGGGCGACTCGCTTTGAATCGGCGCAATGAAGCGGTAGCCCCGGCGCGCCAGCGTTTCCACATAGCGCGGACTGGAGGCCGAATCCCCCAACACTTCGCGCACCCGGTTGATCGCCGTGTTGAGACTGTGATCGAAATCGACGAAGGTGTCCGCCGCCCAGAGCTTCTGCTGTAACTCCTCGCGCGTCACAACTTCGCCCGCACGCTCCAGAAGCATGGCCAGAACCTGAAAGGGCTGTCCGGTCAGGCGCAGTTTGATACCGCTCTTGCGCAATTCTCCGGCTCGAAGGTCGGCTTCAAATACTCCGAATCGCAGCACTCGGCTGCTGTTTTGCGGCGCGGGCACGACGCCGAGTGTAGCAGGTCATCCTCTGTGCTCCCCTGCGTCCCCTGTGGTGATTCGCCTTTGTAAAGCGGACACAGAGGATCACACAGGAAGCGCTACAATGTCCCCGTGGTCGCTCCCGCCAAATCCTCCGACGCCCACAAGCAACATCGCCACGCCACTTACGCGTCCGAAGCTGCCGGACTGCTGCTAGTCGCATTGCTCCTGCTGATTCTCACGACGATTCGCTACTGGCACAACATCCACTGGAGCTGGCGCTGACCGCAGGATCGCAGAATCCCGGATCCCGCGAACCGCTACTGCTGGTCATCCTGGGCCCCACCGCGAGCGGTAAGACCTCGCTCTCCATCGCACTCGCCAAGAAATTCGCGGGTGAGATCGTCAACTGCGATTCGGTCGCAATGTACTCCGAGCTAGATATTGGAACCGCCAAGCCGACTGCAGCCGAACGCGCCCAGGTTCCCCATCATCTGTTTGACTGTGTGGATCCCACCCAGCAGGTGACTGCGGGAGAATATGCCCGCCAGGCCCGCCAGATCCTGGCTGAGATCAACGCACGCCACCACTTGCCCATTCTCGTCGGCGGTACCGGCCTCTACTTGCGCGCTCTGCTCGAAGGCCTCTTCCCCGGCCCGCAGCGTTCCGAGGAATTGCGCACCCGTTTGCGCGAACGGACCGAACAACGCGGCTCCGCATATCTCCACAGAATTCTCCAACGCCTCGATCGCGCCGCGGCTGCCAGAGTCCACGCCAATGACACCCCCAAGCTGATCCGCGCCGTTGAAGTCTGTCTGGCATCTCGCCAGAAGATGTCGGACTTATGGCAACAAGGCCGCGATCCTCTGCAGGGATTTTCCATCTTGCGACTCGGCCTCGACCCCGAACGATCGCTGCTCTACGAGCGAATCAACCAGCGCGCGCGTGAAATGTTTGAGGGCGGATTAATCGAGGAGACGGAGCACTTGCTCCAGAAATAGAATTCGCTAGGCTACAAAGAAGCGGTGCAGTTGTTGAAGGGGGAGCTGTCCCGCGAAGCGGCATTGGCCTCGGCCCAGCAGGCTCACCGAAATTATGCCAAACGCCAGATGACCTGGTTTCGCAGGGAACCCGATGTGCACTGGCTGCCCGGCTACGGAGATGATCCCGCGATTCAGAGGCAGGCCATAGATTTGGTCG
>QHVR01000143.1 GCA_003223595.1 Acidobacteriota bacterium | reverse complement strand
GCCGCCACGCCGGAAGCCTTGAATTCATTTAAGGACCAATGGCCCTCGCCGTTGAATTCTGCTACGCCCTCGCGCAGGTCGTGCCTGCGCGTGATCGCGGCCGCTTCCTGCAGATTGATTTCTGCCTCGTAAGTTCCCTGCAGTTGCGGGTTACGAAAATCACTGATGCGTCCGCTCGCCCTTAGCGAGGATCGTCCCGAGTTCCATTGCAGCGACTTGATATCGGCAAAACTCGGACCCAGGACGAACTGGACGGTCGTCATCCAGGAAAATGGCCGAAAATCCTGGAACGTAGTATCCACCTTGCCCACGGAAAGCGCGCCCTCATAGCGGTTGCGCAGGTACTCGTAATCCATCTGCAAGTTCGTATCATGCACAGCAAAGTCCAGAGGGATCCTGCAGTCTCCCCAAAGTAATTCGCCGTTGTGCACCGCCAGATGATCAATGGAGAGCGCAAACAGCTGTTGCGCGGCTGCATTGATGGTATCGGACTCCTGCACTTTCAATGCGGGCACGTTGGTGGTCACGCCGTCCGCTCCGATAGCGACGTGAATCACCGGGTGGTCGAGGACAAGCGAAGTAAATCCAAACTCGGTTCGCAGGAACGAGACCACTTTCATCTGCGCCAGCATGCTGGCGGCGTGGACCAGCGGAACATCGTCTGGCCCCTCTCTGCCATGCACGGTGATGTCCCGCACTTCGACCTGAAGGTGGAAGGGGACAACATGGAAACTCCCGATTTCGGCGCGCCCGCCCGTGATCCGTTCGACTTCTTGCACCATGCGGCGGCGTACGTAAGCTTGAAACGATTTTGTGGTGGTATACCAGAGTGCCGCCAGCACAGCGACGAGGAGGGCTGCCGCTGTGATCAGGATGTATTTCCACCAGCGGCGAGGTCTGGCGGACCTTTCGCTCACCGCGTTTGCACTCCCTGATCGGGAGACTCGCTAATCGAGGGCAGACTGACCTTGCTCTCGGCGCGCAAGGACTGTAGCCACGAAACCATCAATTCGCCGACCTTTTCCTGGGTCAGAATTTCACGGATTTGCCCGGACACGTCGGCCAGCGGCACGTCGCCTGCGCCGTTTTGCCTCAATTGCGGGACGAATTTGTCGCGGTAGTACGCTTCGATACTTTTGGAGTCGATCTGCACCGCCGGCCGCAGATGTGCATCAACCAGTCGCATGAGATCAATCTGTTGCTCAACGTGATCTGTCAGCGCTTTCTCGGTGACTCCATACCGGGCGAGCAACGCCTGCCAGCCTTCAGCCGTAGCTGCGTCGGGATGCAACTTGCGCGCCTCGGCGATCTCGGCGGCTGCGTCCTCCTCGGAGGCGTGTTTGAACGAAGCCGACTTCATCTGCTCCGCCAACAACTCCTGGTCGATCAAACGATCGAGCACGGCACGCCGGTCTTCGTCGGTAAAGAAGCTCAGAGCGCGCCCACTGAGTAACGCCTCATAAGACAGCGCCTCGTCCCAGTCGCTCTGCAGAATGATGCGTCCGTTCACCGTCGCGACGATGCGGTCGATTACTTCTCCGGCCCGGGCTGGAGAAGCCGTGAACGTGCCCGCCATTACTGCAACAACCAGTGCCACCACGGCCGTGTAGAGACGAAAGCGATTCATTAAAATGGCTGACCTATGCTGAAGAAGACGTTGAAATGACGCAAGTGCTGAGCTTCAAAAGTCGTGCTCTGTATTCCGGTTGCCGGATCTTTCTTGGTGACGTTCTGGAAGAATCTGGTTGGATTCAGATTGTATCCAAAGTCGAACCGCAACGGCCCAATCGGAGTCTTATATCGTACCCCCACGCCCACCGCATGCGACGTGTAATCATAACCACTGTTGCTGAAGGCGGTACAGTCCGGAGAGGCCGGTGTACCACTGGACAGACACCTTTGGGTACTTGGCTGGTGCCAGCGCATCAGCCCCTTCAGCATGTCGTGCTGCGCCGTGAAAACGTTACCCATATCGTGAAACACTGCGAATCCGAAGCCTTCCCCGACATAGGGCAACGAGACCTGCGGAAAACGCAATTCCAAATTGTTGACGAACAGCGCCGTCCCTCCTACGGGAAAGCCCGAATAGGGATCACGCGGCCCTGCCTGATTCAACCCGAATCCGCGGTGGGAGTTGCCGCCGCCCGCAAAAAACTGTTCGGGTAAAGGGATGGTTGCAGTCGCGGCACAGGTTGGCTCGCCCAAAGCGTTGACGGGACATGAGCCTGGAGGCAGAACCTTTGTTCCTTTAAACGGCTGCTCCAGCCCAATGGTTGTGGAGCGCGCAAAAACAAATTGGCGACCCTGTTTACCTTTGCCCCCGAAGGCCTGGTAGGTGGAGTTCTGGGCAACAGCCCGCCCGAAGTTGGTCGGAACGTATCCCGCTGAGGTGGTTTCAGATCGCGACCCAAGAAAGCTAGGCGCCGCAAAACCGTCCAGCGTGAAGTAATTGCCTTTCGTGCTCTCCAGCGGGTTATCTCGTTTGTCGCGAATAAAGGTGAATCCCGGGCCGCCGACCGTGGCCGGCAGAGAAAGCAGCGCGACCTGTGCCGGAGAAAAATCTTGCGCGAAATGACTGGCCTTCACCCGGCGAAAGTCGAACCGGTAAGTGATCGAACTTGGCCCGGGGCGTGTGCCCGGCTCCACTCCCGAATTCCCAATCTGTTGCCGCAAGTCTACCTTGCCCTCCAGGCGCTGGGAGGTAAAGGTAGCCACATCCAGACTGTTGTCGTAGAAAATTGTGTAGATCAGCTTCCACTTGTCGCTATCCAGCAACTTGGGAACCGTGTAGCTGATCAGACCGCGCTGCTGCAATCGCCCCACGTGAGACTGGAAAGCCAGGCTTTGATTGCGGCCCCCCACATTCAGGCGTGTTACATCGAACTCCACGCGGGGACTCACTCCGGTCTTGCCCTGCGGAGCGTTGGTTCCCGCCGGCTGCCCCGTCTGGAACTCCAGTCCCGCGCCGTAGGTGAAAGTGTAGCGCTTGGCTTCGTGCAATTGCACCAGGACATTTTTCTTGGGATCGCTCCCCTCTGGATTCTGCACTGCGGTGTCCACCTGGCCGAAAATTCCAAGGTCGTAGAGACGCGTCTGCGTATTCAGCAGGTCCTGCTGGCTCAGCGGATCGCCTGGGCTGACCTGAAGTTCGCGATTCACAACATAGCTTCGGGTGTGTTCCGTCCCGGAAACCATGACTTGATCGACCGTGAAACGCTGGCCTTCCTGAATCGTAAAACTCACATCCTCCCGATTGGACTCGCTGGTGGACGGCTTAGTTGCGATCTCCAACGAGGCATTGGGAAATCCATGGTTGAAGTAGTACGACAGAATTCGCTCGCGGTCGTTCGCCAGTGCCTCCTCGGAATAGGGCTGGCCCGACTGTGTGCTAAGTTCCGGTAAATCACTGGTTGGAACTTTTTCGTTGCCCGAGATCGTCACCTGCCCTGCCCTGGCCCGCACTCCCTCTTCGATGTCAATGAAGACGGCAAGTTTGTTGGGGGAACCCTCGAAATTATCGTCCACCCTGGTTTTAATCTGGACCTGGTGAAAACCATTGGAGTGATACAGATTTTCCAGAGTTGTGACGTCGTTCTTCAGCATCGTCTCGCTATATTTCCCGTGACTTAAGAAGCGGTGCGCCGATTGAATCTGCAGGTAGCTTCGCAGCTTAGCGGTATCAAGGAAATTCTTGTTGCCCGTGATATCGATCCGGACCAACTTGTGCAACGGACCGGGATTTATGTCGTAGATGATGTGCATTACTTTGGCGTCGGTTTTCTTCCTGATCTCAACCTTGGCGTCAAACCGGCCCTGTGTCTGCAGGTAGTTCAGAAGGTTGGTGCGGCCCTCATTCAGCAAGTCATCGTCGACGGCATTTTCTTCGTAGACCGGAATCTCGCGCTTCAGCTTTCCACGGCTGATGTGGTACCCCTCAGCGGAGATCAGAACGACCGGGCCGGGGTCGATCTGATAAGTGAAATCAAGGGCGTTGTTCTCCGGGTGGTAGATCTGCTCCGCAATGGAAACTTGTGCCAGCGCACGATTCTGCTTCTGAAACTTCCTCCTGAGGCGCTGTAACGACCCGCTTACCCGAGAGGCAGTCACACGATCTCCGGATTGCATGTGTGCGATTTGCTTCACATCCTCTAGAGTTAGATTGGAAGTTCCCGTGACCTTCACTTCTCCGACATGAGCCTGCGAACCTGGGGTGACGTGGAACAGAATGTCCGCTTGTTGGGTCTGTGCATTCCGCTTTTCTTCCGCAGTGGTGCGCGCGCGGCGGTAGCCGTTTTCCTCCAGCAACTGTCGTATGTTCTCCAAGCCGCGGTTTAATTTCTCTTGCGTAAAAAGTTCTCCGAGCTGAAGTTTCGAGGCATTTACGATCTGGTTTGCGGTTGGCCGCGAGGAGGCTCCCTGAACTTCGATGCTTCCCACAAAGGAATTGGGCGAGGTGACGAACTTAAGCTGGACGCCTTGGCTGACCGGACTAACCTCCGCCTCGATATCGGCGAAACGACCCGTACCGTAGAGCACGCGGATGCTCTCCCGAACCTGATCGCGCTGCAGAGGAGAGCCGGACTTTTGCGGAAGCAAGTCCAGCAGGTGCTGGCGATCGGATGGGCTTACTCCATCGACATCCACGGATTGCACCAGGTGCCCGTCGTACGCGGGAGCTCCAGATGGGGACACCTGCTGCGCATTCGCCGGCAGCGACAGCACCGCGATCCACTGCATCAGGAGAGCGGCCAGAAGTGTCGCGAACGGTTTAGGCAAAGGTTTCCCTGATCAGGCGCCCTAGATTTGCATGGAGCGCGCCCAATCTGTCGTTGCATTACTGACGGCGAGCCTTCGCGTGACCTGCCGAAGGAATGTCTACTCGACTCAGCCCCTTATAATAAAGGTTTTGCAGCGCAATACTGGTGACCTCTTTGGGACAAAAACCAGCCGGTGACGCCAATTCGCCAAGCCAAGTCGACCGTTATTCCCGGCAGACGCTGTTCCGCGGGATCGGACCAGCAGGCCAGCAGAAACTGGCGGGGGCCGAGGTCGCCATCGTTGGGTGTGGCGCGACGGGATCCGCGGCAGCGGCCCTGCTGGCGCGAGCCGGGGTCGGCACCTTGCGCATCATCGACCGCGATTATGTCGAGCCGAGCAATCTGCAACGGCAATCCCTGTTCGACGAGGCTGATGCCGCGGAGTCCTTACCCAAGGCCATCGCCGCAGCGCGCAAAATCGCCGCCTTTAATTCCGCAATCGTAGTTGAGCCCAAAGTTGACGATCTCATCCCCGCAAACATTGAAACTTTGCTGCAGGGAATGGATTTGATCCTCGACGGCACCGATAATTTCGAGACGCGCTATCTCATCAACGATTACTCGATCGCGCATGCCCGGCCCTGGATTTACTCCGCCGCAGTGGGCAGCTACGCGGTCACGCTGAATGTGCTCCCTGGCCAAAGTGCCTGCCTGGCCTGCATCTTCCCCGACTCTCCGCGCGGGATGGTGGAAACCTGCGAAAGCTCGGGCATCCTCAACTCCGCGGTGAATCTTGTTGCCTCTGTCGCCGTTACCGAAGCGCTGAAGTTGCTGGTTGGCGGACCGCAAGCACCGGCACTGCGGCGAACTCTCCTTTCCTTCGATCTGTGGACCAACGAGCACTCCGAGATCTCCGCTGCAAGACCGCGGCCTGGCTGCCGCGCGTGCGGTGAACGCAATTTCGTCCACCTCGCAGGAGAAGGGCGGCCGCACATCACGCTTTGCGGTAGAAATTCGGTGCAAATTCATGAGCGCCAGCGACCCATCGACTTCGGCGAGATGGATCGGCGGCTCCAGGCCCACGGGACCGTGCGCCACAATGACTTTGTCCTCAAGTTCTGGCGAGACTCCTACGAGATGACGCTGTTTCCCGACGGCCGCGCCATCATCAAAGGCACCACCGACACCGCCGTAGCGCGCAGCCTTTACGCCCGCTTTGTAGGCAGCTAAACCAGCGGGGACGGACCCATTGGTCCGACCCGCGCGCGAAGCGAGCGACCGGGCATGACACCTTTAGCAAACCTTTGAACGCCCGACGAAAACCCGCCGGGACGAGATGCGTCGGGCCTACGTCAGCTGCTTCGGTCCTCTAATTCACCGTCAAGGTAAGCACGCTGCTCTTTCCTCCACTTGTGCACCCGAGTTCCCCAGTATTGCCGGCGGGAGTATCCACAGCGACCCTAACGTCTCCTGGCCCGGAAATCACGCCCGTATTCACCTTCACAGTCAATTTGGTGGGACTGATCACCTTCGCGCTTATAGGCTTGGAACCAATCATCACTTCAGTGGACGATACGAAGTTGCTCCCGGTGATCGTCAGTGTGGTTCCGTTTTGCACCTGCGTAAAAGGCACTGTGGCCGGGGAGATCGAGCCAATCACGGGCGCCGGTCGCGAACTCGCACACAGTGGGTTGAACGTGTTATTGCAGCCGACGATCGCAAGGACGAGAGCGACAGCGGCAACCAAGCAGCTAAACGGCAAAGCACTACTGCGGAAACGCATGGGAGACACTCCTCGGATGGAAATTCCCCAGGCTGGCTTGCAACTCAGCCTCGTGCAGGGGCCGAAATGTTGTTGCTGCTGATTGCAGCCCGAATACCGTTCGACTCGCGGCAAGTAATAGCAATGTTGTCTGAGGCTTGGAGTAGCACAACGAAGGTTTTGAACAAGGCCTGGGTTCCGCTCTGGTGGCCGATTTCAACCATCCTGGTGCTTCTTGGGCAGCGTGGAGCGTTTGAGTGCTGAGCGCTGACCGCTCCCGCCAGTTCTGCTTACGGCTGAAGCTAGGAGCGGAAGCGCCCTTCTGCTACTCTTCTCGGTCGTCAATTCCCCAGAGTTCATCCTGCTCGGAAAAGAGCGCTGATGCACGACACCACTCGTCCTGAGCCCGGCCGGTTTTATCGCTGGCTGGTGCTGATCTTTGTCAGCCTGGCCATGTTCGGCAGCTACTACGCCTACGACGCGCTCAGCCCGATCGCTGACATCCTGAAACAGCAACTAGGTTTCACCGATCTCGACATTGGCTTCCTCCAAGCCATTTACAGCTTTCCTAACATCTTTACCGTCCTGGTAGGCGGCTTCATCATTGACCGCATTGGCCTGCGCAAGTCGCTGATGATCTTCGGCGTGCTTTGCTTCATTGGACCAGCGATCACCGCGGCCTCTGGACATCTCTCAGTGATGGCAAGCGGGCGGCTCCTTTTTGGCATGGGCGCCGAATCCTTAAACGTTGCGGTCACGACCGCGTTGGCCCGCTGGTTCCGCGGCAAGGAATTAAGTTTTGCCTTTGGGCTGAATCTCACCGCCTCCCGCTTGGGAACCTTTGCCGCCCTGAACTCTCCCACCTGGGCGCGCTGGGCTTATCACAGCTGGCGCCCGGCATTCCTGATCTCGCTCGCGTTCTCTGCTCTGTGCATTGTCGGAGCGGCCGTGTATTGGGCAATGGAAGTCTACGCGGAAAAGAACTACCGCCTGGGCGAGGTCTCTACCGACAAGGTCGTCATATCGGATATCTGGAAGTTTGGGGTCAGCTACTGGCTGATCGTTGCCTTATGCATCGTGTTCTACTCCGCTATCTTCCCCTTCCAGACCTTCGCGGTGAAATTCTTCATGGAAGCTCACGGCACATCGCGCGAATTCGGTGGCTTTTTGTCGAGCATGCTTACTCTGTTCGCGATGATTGCGACCCCCCTTTTCGGGTTGTGGGTGGATCGCATCGGCAAGCGCGCCTTGCTGATGATGTTTGGCTCCCTCCTGCTGATCCCGGTGTACTTGATGATGGCGTATACCCACGTCAATCTCTACATCCCGATGGCGATGATGGGCGTCGCATTTTCCCTGATCCCAGCCGTGATGTGGCCAGCCGTGGCCTACATAGTCGAGCAATCGAAACTGGGAACAGCCTATGGCCTGATGACCATGATCCAGAACATCGGGCTGTTTGGCCTCAACATTCTGGTCGGCTGGGCAAACAACTACGCTCACGCGGACGCCTCGAACCCAGCCGGCTATCACCTCGGGATGTGGATCTTCTCGGTTCTAGGCCTGCTTGGCGTGCTGTTCGCGTTCCTCCTTCACCAGCGGGAAACGGGTCCGCACGGGCATGGCCTGGAGACGATTACCACGGCGAACGCTCCCAAGTAGGAGACATGGAATTTACCAATTTCCGAAGAATGCGACTCTGAATTTGGGATAGGGTTATAAGCAAGGGAGCCGAGTGTTTCAACAGGCCACAGGCAAAGGATTTCCCACATCGTGGCATCGAATCACGGAATCCAAAGAACTGTAGAATTGCTCTTGAATTTGAAATAGGGACATTACTGTAGTTTTTCTCCAGCTACCCGCAACCTATACAACGTAAAGATATTTAGCCGCATCTCACGGGGTGCGGCCGGAAAAGGCAACTTGACCGACCCACAACAGAAACAGCCCGGTGACGCACTCGAGGCCGGACTGATCGAGAAGGCGAAACAAGGCGACGCTCAAGCGTTCCAAGCCCTCTACGACAAGCACAAGCGGCGGGTCTATTCCCTCTGCCTGCGGATGACCTCGAATACGGCTGAAGCCGAAGATTTGACCCAGGAAGCGTTCCTGCAGCTCTACCGCAAGATCGGAACGTTTCGCGGGGAATCAGCCTTCTCCACCTGGCTGCATCGGTTGTCGGTGAACGTGGTGCTAATGCACCTAAGAAAGAAGAGCCTACCGGTTGTTTCCCTGGAGGAGACGACGCAGGTGGGCGAGGAAGACACTCCGAAGAAGGATTTCGGGGCGGAAGATTTAGCGCTGGCTGGATCCATTGACCGCCTGCAACTGCAGAAAGCAGTGGACGACCTCCCTCCCGGCTATCGTACGATCTTTGTGCTTCACGACGTCGAAGGTTACGAACATAATGAGATCGCGACTATCGTGGGCTGTTCGATAGGCAACAGCAAGTCCCAATTGCATAAAGCCCGGATGAAGTTGCGCGATCTGCTCAGAATGAAGCGATCTGAAAAAGCGCAGAAATCCTGAGACGCAATACATGCAACCAAGTAAGTAACAGTAAGAAAATCAGGAAGCCAGCCAGCGCAGACTGGCGGTGAAGTTCGGGCTGAAAGTCAGATTGTAAGACTTTGAAGCAGCGGCAGTGAAACAGAGGCTTGGGGAGAGCCGTAATGACTTGTGTTGAGTTGCAGGAGAGCCTGATCGAAAACGATAGCGGCGGCACGGCCGCGCAGCGGGCTCATTTGAGGGATTGTCCGCATTGCGCGGGGCTGGTGGCCGATCTGCTGGTGATTGCCTGCGCGGCCGGGGAGTTGCGCGCCGCCCATGAGCCCGGTCCCCATGTCTGGAATTCCATCGAAACCAGTCTCAGGCGAGAAGGGATTATCAAGCCCTTCGCGCGCCGTTCCCTGCTGCCGTCCCTGACGGGCTCGTGGAGCTGGACCGGCTGGGCGCTTCCGGCCGCGGCCGTCGTGCTGATCACTATTGGCATCCTCGTGCGTCCGCATGCTCCCCCGCCGGGAGTCGTTACCGGGGGTGTAACTTCTCAGCCAGCCTCCGATGCCGCACTAGAGGCTTCTGTCGCGGGCTTGAATGACAACGATTTGCTGGCTGAAGTGGCAGAGCAAGCACCCGCTTTACAAGCGCAGTACACCGAGAATTTACGCAATGTGAACGACTACATTCGCGACGCGAAATACAGTCTCGACGCGAATCCCAATGACGAGGACGCACATCGTGCTTTGATGGACGCATACCAGGAAAAAGCCATGCTTTTTGAAATGGCCCTGGATCGTTCTCTGCCATAATGAATGCCGTTTTGACCGCCGCCTTGCTGCTGGCGGAAAGTTTCTGAAGAGTTCGAGGGATCCTATGGGTGGGCGTTTAATCGATGTGGGAGTATGCAGCGCGGTGTTGGCTGTAACCATGACGTCAGGCATAGCCGCGGCCGAAACACATAAAGAACTTCGATTCAACGTGGCTCCCAAAGCAGCCTTGTCGGTGAATAATCCTTACGGCTCAGTATCCATCAAGCCCACGACCGGAAATGTCGTTGTCGTCAACGCCGTACTGTCTTCGGATAAAGTTGAAGTGGACAATAATTTCGCCGGCAATCGGGTCGACCTGCAATCTCATCTGCTCGCCGGCGCGGATGCTCAGTCCGGCCGCGTGGATTACGAGATTCTGGTTCCGCCGGATACCAGCCTGGCGTTGCACTCCAGCTCCGGAACTCTTCGAGCTGAGAGAATTCACGGCGATGTCACTCTGGAGGGTGCTGCGGCAATGGTTGAATTGCGCGATATTAGCGGCGCTCATGTGCACGTAAAAACTCTCAATGGTCCCGTCACCCTCACCAACGTACAGAGCGGCTACGTGGAAGTCGATTCGCTTAGCGGGAATGTCACTCTGAACGGCGTGAACGGTCCGGTGGTACAAGTGATTTCTACCAGCGGCGGAATCAACTACCTGGGGGATTTTGGGGACCACGGCGAGTATCGCCTGACCAGCCACAGCGGAAACATCGAGGCTATCGTTCCTGATTCCACCTCTGCCGACGTCAGCGCCCGCTCGGTGCGCGGCGAAGTCCACGACGATATTCCCCTACAGCCAAAGCAGCACACCTCCTTCGTTGTCAAGGAAGGAAGTGCCTTCTGGGGTACTATGGGGCGGGCTGCGGTCTCATCTACCGTGGTGCTGCGCAGCTTCAATGGTAAAATCCACCTCAGAAAACGCTCGGCAAAATAACACTGACAGTACCTGGACCGTTTGAATAAGCGTTCTACCAAGACGGTGAGCGCAAGCCCGCGTGTGCGGACCAGTTCTCCGGAGCCGTCGCGTACTTCTGCGCCCGAAGCCGTGTTCCTGGTGGGCTTTATGGGTGCGGGCAAGAGCAGTGTAGGCGCGGCCTTGGGGCGCCGGCTGAATTGGATTTTTGAAGATCTTGACGATCGTATCGAGCGCCGCGAACGCCGTACGGTAGCCCAGATATTCCGCGAGTCCGGTGAGCCGGCATTCCGACGCGCCGAACGCAGCGCGCTGCAAGACGTGCTCGAGGGAATTCATAACCAGGCGCGCGTAGTCGCATTGGGCGGTGGCGCCTTTGTCCAGGCGGCCAACGCCGAACTGCTGAGATCATCGGGCGTGCCGATAATTTTCCTAGACGCGCCCGTGGAAGAACTGTGGGAGCGTTGCTGCAAGCAAGCCAGCGAAGCTGCGGCCGAGCGACCACTTCTCCGCAGCCTGGACCAATTTCGTGAATTACATGAGAAGCGGCGCCCCTGCTACTCCGAAGGCGGACGGACTGGAGAGGAAATCGCAGGCGAGATCGCCACCAAGCTCAGGATGAAGATCCTCGGGCAGCTTAGCCAAGAAGGAGATGTCGAGTTAAGTCCCACCACACCGCACGGGAGTTAGATTTCGCAGTAGGCCCAGAAAGTGTCCGGCTGGTTTTGTTATGCCTTGTGATCGCGTGCGTAGCCGCCCTGCCAGCCCGGGCCGGTGACAAGAAAGAAAAAGAAAAGGCTGCGCCCCTGCAGGCCGTCGATTCCGGCTCTTTCGGCATTTTCATCAAAGGCCAGCGCTTAGCCACGGAAACCTTTACCATCCATCAGCAGAACGCCACCAGCACGATCCAATCGGAGCTTAAGCAAGAAAACGGGCCCGCCACCCAGAAATCAGACCTGGTGATCACCTCGAACGGACAAATATTGCGTTACGAATGGAGCCAAGG
>QHVR01000142.1 GCA_003223595.1 Acidobacteriota bacterium | reverse complement strand
TGTTCTGGTTCTACTCACACCCCGCCGTCTACATTATGATTCTGCCCTCCATGGGCGTGGTCAGCGAGATCATTCCCTGCTTCTCGCGAAAGCGCGTCTTTGGATACCACTTCGTTGCCCTCTCCTCGCTCGCCATTGCGGTCTTCGGATTCCTGGTCTGGGCCCACCACATGTTCGTCGCCGGAATGTCCGTTTACGCCGCGCTCGTGTTCTCGCTGCTCAGCTACTCGGTCGCTGTGCCTTCAGCGGTCAAGGTCTTCAACTGGACTGCGACTCTCTACAAAGGCTCCATCCACTACGACGCACCCATGCTGTACGCCTTTGGATTTCTCGGCCTGTTCACCATGGGCGGCCTCACCGGACTATTCCTTGCCGCGCTGGGTATCGATGTTCACGTCACCGACACCTACTTCGTGATTGCCCACTTCCACTACATCATGGTCGGCGGCGCCCTTATGGGATATCTCGGCGGCTTGCATTTCTGGTGGCCCAAGATTTCCGGCAAGCTTTATCCCGAAGGCTGGGCACGTCTGGCGGCCCTGATCGTCTTCCTCGGATTCAACCTCACATTCTTCCCGCAATTCATCCTCGGATATTTGGGTATGCCGCGCCGCTACTTCCAGTATCCCGCAGAGTTTCAGGTGCTCAACGTGCTTTCGACTGCTGGCGCAACCGTCCTGGGCGTTGGCTACTTACTGCCGATGATCTACTTTCTCTGGTCGATGCGCTACGGCAAGCCCGCGCCCGACAATCCCTGGCAGGCCGCAGGCCTGGAGTGGCAGACTCAATCTCCGCCCACCACCTTCAACTTTGAGGAGGAACCGGTCGTGACCTGGGAAGCCTACAACTACGACGAGATCGACGGCGGACACAAGGAGGAGGTTAAAGTTGTCGGATAGCCAAGCAGCCGCTCAGACCTCTGTTCACGAAGACCTCCACAGCCCCGCCCTGCTGCATCACTTCGCCACCGAAGAGCAGCAACGTAATGCCTCCAACTTCGGCATGTGGATCTTCCTCGGCACCGAAGTCATGTTTTTCGGCGGCCTCTTCGTCTCGTACCTGATCTATCGGCTGTGGTACTTCGGTGATTTCGGTGCCGCCAGCAAATCCATCGACGCCACTCTCGGCGCCACCAATACCGCTGTCCTGATCTGCAGCAGTTTGACCGTCGTCCTCGCGATCTGGGGAGCGCAGATCGCCAGTCGCAAGCTGATGATCGGCAGCCTCATCCTGACGATGCTCTTCGGCCTCGCCTTTCTCGGTATCAAGGGCAAAGAATACAAGGACAAATTTGAAGAGCACCACGTTCCCGGTGCTTCGTTCAGTTTCGAAAACGTCCCCATCCCCGGACACCCTGACCAATACGCCAATCCACGTCACGCTCAGATATTCTTTGCGCTCTACTTCATCATGACCGGACTGCACGCTCTCCACATGATCGTAGGACTGGGTATCTTCACTTGGCTTTTAGTCATGGCCTGGAAGGGGCGATTCACTCCGGAATACCACACGCCTTTAGAAGTTGGCGGACTCTACTGGCACTTCGTCGATATCGTCTGGATTTATCTGTTCCCGTTGCTGTACCTGATCGACCGGCATCCGTGAGGCAAATCATTCATGTCTGATCACGCAAAATCGTCGCCTGTAAAAAGCTATTTCGGCGTTTGGATCGCACTGCTTGTCGGAACCTACCTCACCTACGCCGTCGCCAAACTGGACCTCGGCCCTTACAATGCCGCCGTCGCTCTCATCATTGCGACGACCAAGGCCCTGTTGGTTGCCCTTTTCTTCATGCACCTGAAAGGTGCGAGCGAGAGGCTATTAAAGCTGGTAGTGATTTCGACCTTATTCTTCCTGTTCATCCTGATGGCGCTCTCTATGGCCGATTACGCCACCCGCTGGTATACCTAACATTACTTTGACGTCCCGGCCGCAGCCAGGCGATCCAGCCAGAACTGTTTTTGTTCTGCGAACGCTTTTCTATCTTGCTCGGAAACCGGGCGAACTCTGCCTACGCCCTTCTCGATCGCTACGACCCTGCGGAGCCTGCCACTCGCCGAGCTCAAATATAAAGTTTGGTCGTTGCTCGTCTCATCCACGACGAAGATGACGACGTCGTTCTTATTCGCCGTCGAGACGTCGAACCCTTGCACTCTCTGCCCAGTCCGCACAATGCTTTGCATAACCGGACACTCTTGTTCCATCGAAAGGCCCAGCAGAGTGGACGTATGGGGTGGTAAGTGCGCATGTATGCCTTTTTCGAACGTAGTGTTGACCGCTCGAGTCATCCGTGCTTGGACATGCTTATTGGTTGAAGGCTGCTCCTGCGCGGCCACCTCAAAGGTCACCGCAACAAGAATCAACAGCACGCTCGGCGCAACCCGCCAAGCATCTCCGCTAATCTTCAACATCTCCCCTCCCCAAATCCATTCGATCCGAACACTCACTTCAGGCCTTGCTGTTTACGGATGACCATGGCCGCAGGTATGCTGAACCACATCTCCGCTGCACGAGTATAGAGCACTCTTTTTTCTGCCGCTCACCGGACGCAACATGAAGCTTCGCCGGTGGTCGGCTCCTCGTGGTTCGCGCTATACTCGCCCGTCAGGCAGATATCATCCGCTTCCCGAGGTTTTCTATGGCATTCTGCAATTCCTGCGGCGCCCAACTCACGGAAGGAACGAAATTCTGCAGCAAATGCGGCGCCCCCATCGCCGGAGCATCCGGCAGTTCCGCGTCGTCTACCGCGCCCACATCCCCGGGCAGCACTCCGGGCACCGCTCCCAGCAGCGCTCTCAAGACAATCCTCATCATCGTCGGCGCGATTGTATTAATCGGAGTCGTTGGGATCGCTACGCTCGCCTTTATCGGAATCCACGTAGCCCGGCACACGCGCGTCATGCAGCAAGGCGATCACGTCAAGGTAGAGACTCCATTCGGCACCGCCGAAACCTCCAAGGATCCGGAAGAAGCCGCGAAAGACCTGGGCGTTGACGTCTATCCCGGAGCCTCGGCCCAGAAACAAGGCGCGTCCACCGCAACTTTCGGAAAAGTACGTACCGTCTCGGCCGCCTTCGAGAGCGATGATGCAGTCGAAAAAGTCTGCGCGTTCTACAAGTCCAAATTCCCCAATGCCACAGTGAGCACCTCGGATCAGAATCGCTGCACCATCGTCTCCAATGATCCGCCGAACATGATTACCATCAACGTCGAACCCAGCGGCGACGGCTCAAAATTTCAGATCGCCAGCGTTTCCACCAAATCGAAGTAAGGGCCCATGTCAGAAAACCTGGTTGATTCCATTGCACCCGCCACGCCTTCGCTGAAAGACGCTGCGGGACTCGCCGACGCCCTACGCGCTCGACTTCGCGGGGAAGTGCGCTTCGACAGCGGCGCTCGCGCGCTCTACGCCACCGACGGATCCAACTACCGCCAGGTCCCCATTGGTGTGGTTCTCCCGTATGACGCGGAGGATGTCCTCACCGCCATCGCGACCTGCCGCGAATTCGGCGCTCCTCTTCTCTGCCGCGGCGGAGGCACTTCCCTTGCCGGCCAATGCTGCAACGTGGCCGTGGTGCTCGACTTCACCAAGCACATGGGCAACATCCTCGAGATTGATCCCGAGCGCCGCATCGCCCGCGTCCAGCCCGGAGTCGTCCTCGATCATCTCCGCAACGCCGCGGAGAAACATCACCTCACCTTCGCCCCCGATCCTGCCAGCCATGACCGCTGCACCATCGGCGGCATGATCGGCAACAACTCCTGTGGCGTCCACTCGATCATGGGCGGCAAGACCGATGACAACATCGAAGCCCTCGAAGTAGTCATTTATGACGGCACCCGTCTAAGCGTAGGCGCAGAAGGATTATGTAGGGACAGTCGCCATCGGCTGTCCGGCGGCCCGGAAGTTTCGGGCCGCAGTGCCGATCGCGCCGCTGAAATCCGCACCGCCCTAAAACAGATCGCCGATCAGTACGGGGATCTAATCCGCCAGAAATTCCCCAACATCCCCCGCCGAGTCTCCGGCTACAACCTCAACTACCTCCTCCCGGAGAACGGCTTCCACATCGCCCGCGCCCTGGTCGGCTCAGAAGGAACCTGCGCCACCACTCTCGAAGCCACCTGTCGCCTCATCGAAAGCCCTCCACATCGAGTTCTCCTGGTCGTGGCCTATCCCGACATCTACCAATGCGCCGACCACATTCCAGAAATCCTCGAGTACAAGCCCATTGGCCTCGAAGGCTTCGACGACCTCCTCGTCTATTACGAGCGCACCAAGGGCATCAATGCCGAAGGACTCACGCTGCTTCCTGAAGGAGGCGGATGGCTCCTGGTCGAATTCGGCGCCGAGTCGCTCCCTGGCGCTGAACTTCAAGCCCAACGCCTGATCGATGCTCTTCGTCGCAGTCCCAATCCGCCGAACGTGAAACTCTTTTCCGGCGCGCAGGCCAAGCGAGTCTGGGAAGTCCGCGAATCCAGCCTGGGCGCAACCTCACACGTGCCCGGCGAGCCTCTCAACTGGGAAGGTTGGGAAGACGCCGCAGTCAGTCCCGAAAAGCTCGGCGGATATCTCCGCGACCTGCGCCAGATGATGGCGGAGTTCGGCTACAAAGGCTCGCTCTACGGACACTTCGGCCACGCCTGCGTGCATACCCGGCTCAACTTCGACCTGCAGTCGAACGAAGGGATTGCCAAGTACCGTAGATTCGTAGAGGAAGCGGCGGACCTTGTGGTCAGCTACGGCGGCTCGCTTTCCGGCGAACATGGCGACGGACAATCCCGCGCCGAACTCCTGCCCAGAATGTTTGGCCCCGAACTGATGCAGGCCTTCCGCAAATTCAAAGAGGCATGGGATCCCGACTGGAAGATGAATCCGGGAAAAGTACTTGAGCCCTACAAGCTCGACGAAAACCTGCGCCTGGGCCCAAATTACGCACCTTGGGAGCCCAAGACACATTTCCAGTTCCCCGAAGATCATGGCAGCCTCTCGCATGCCGCCCTGCGTTGTGTCGGAGTAGGCAAATGCCGCCGCGAAGAAGGCGGCGTCATGTGCCCCAGTTGGCGCGCCACCCACGAAGAAGAGCACTCCACCCGCGGCCGCGCCCACCTTCTCTGGGAGATGACCCAGGGCGAAGTCATCCGCGACGGCTGGCACAGCGAAGAGGTCAAGCACTCGCTCGATCTTTGCCTCGCCTGCAAAGGCTGTAAGAGCGATTGCCCGGTCACGGTAGATCTGGCGACCTACAAAGCCGAATTCCTCTCGCACTACTACGAAGGCCGCCTCCGTCCCCTGAACGCCTACGCCTTCGGCAACATCGATCTGTGGGCAAGCCTCGCCTCGAATGCGCCCGGCTTAGTGAATCTAACAACGCAACTCCCATTCCTGCGAGACATAGCGAAGCTCGTGGCAGGGATTCCGCCCCAAAGAAGCATTCCGCCATTCGCGCCCCAGACCTTCAAACAATGGTTCCAGCGCACCAGCACGCGTAGGGGCGGACGCAATCGTCCGCCCCGCGAAGCGCAGCGAGCGCAAGTCGCCACAAACCCGGACAGGGGAGACATGCGATGGAAGAGCGGCGCTTCAGCGCCGCGTCCAGCGGACCAGGAGAATGGGGCTTTAGCCCCCGAGGTCATCCTCTGGGCCGACACTTTCAACAACTATTTCCTACCCTCCACCGCAAAAGCCGCCGTCGAGGTCCTCGAAACCGCGGGATTTCGCGTTCGAGTTCCGCGCGCGAATCTATGCTGCGGACGCCCCCTCTACGATTTCGGCATGCTCGACCGCGCCCAGCGCTTGCTGCTCGAAATCCTCGACCAGCTCGAGCCCGAGATCGCGGCCGGAATCCCCGTTGTCGGCCTCGAGCCCAGCTGTGTCGCCGTCTTCCGCGACGAACTGATTAACCTCTTCCCGCATGACGAACGCGCCCAGGCTCTCAGCAAGCAGACCTTCCTCCTGAGCGAGTTCCTCGAGCAGAATCTCGGTCCCAACGCACAGCTTCCGCAACTCCCCCGCAACGCCCTGCTTCACGGACACTGCCACCACAAATCCATCATGAAGATGACCGCCGAGGAATCGCTGCTAAGCCGCCTGGGCGTTCAGTTCCAGTCTCCCGCTCCGGGATGCTGCGGCATGGCCGGATCCTTCGGCTTCGAGCACGACAAGTACGAAGTCTCCGCCGCGATCGGCGAACTCGAGCTCCTCCCCGCAGTTCGCCAAGCGCCGCCGGACTGGCTGATCATTGCCGACGGCTTCAGTTGCCGGGAGCAGATCGCCCAGGGCACCGGGCGCCACGCCCTCCACCTGGCCGAAATCCTCCAAATGGCGCTTCAACCTTCCGCGCTGGATAAAGATGATCCCTATCCCGAGTCGCGCTTAGTCCGCGAGCGCCAGGCGGAAGTGACCACCTCGATGAAGCGCGCCGGAATCGCCGCCGGAGCCTTGGCCGCAACCAGCCTTCTCCTATGGGCCGCCACCCGCGATCGCTAGCTGTAGCCGCGGACGCCCCGTCCGGAACCGAAGGCCTGCACCAACCCTTCTATTTACAATAACTTACCAGACCTAGCTACCTGTCATGGAACCTGAGACAATAGGTAAGTACGTTCTGCCGCTTCGTTCCGCGCCTGCTCCGACCGCGCCCTCGCAAGGAACACTCTCATGGATCGCGAAGTCACAACCATGGTTAACGCCGACGTGGCGCACGACCTGACCAGTAAGGTTCAGGCAACCACCACTCCCGCGTTAAAAACTCCCCTACGGGGATCGGTCCTGGTTCTAATCCAGTACGACGTGTGCGAAGAAATCCGCCTCGACATTCTGCGTGGCCTGATCCCCGCGCGCACTGCGCAGGCCACCTTTAAGAGCCAGGCTCCGGGATACGTCCGCTACCAGCGCACGCCCGTAGCCGAGCCGATCGAGCCCGTCATCCTGCAGTCCGGCGAGCGACTTTCCGGGGAGATCAAGTACTACGACTACGGCGTCGTCAGCATGGTCTTCGAGCTGCCCTTCGCCGGAGACTGGGAAAACTTGATCCAGCTTTCCGCGCGCTGGACCTCCGACACGAACTTCGAGAAGCTGGCCTCGCGCCTTGTCCGCCAGAAGCTGGAGCGGGCCGCTCCCGCCCTGATCAAGCCCTACAGGGACGAGGACTGGTTACAGGAGGATTACTTCATCTTCCACGTCCGCGAGATCGATGGCTCTCCCACCGCCGACGATCTGCTCTCGACGCAGAGCAACCACATCGCCCAGGTCGTACGCGGTGAAACCGCCACGCTCTCCGAGGACGAACGCATGGAAATCCTGGCCTCGCGCATGTCGTACTATCCTGGCGACCTCGCGGTCATCGGATGGAACGCAGCCTTCATCTACGACACCCAATCCGGGGCAGAGACGGCGATCCAGCTTCTGCAGTACGCCAACTCGCAGCTGCTGGAGTTCCGGCACTACGACGAGCTGCTCACCAAGGAATTGGAGAATGTTTACGATTTCCTGGAAGTCGGAGGCACGGGGTGGTGGTCGCGCTGGCGCACGGCCAACGCCGCTTCCAAGTTGCACACCGTACTGCTAGACGTGAACGAACTCACCGAACGCGCCGACAATGCCATCAAGTTTCTGAGCGACATGTTCTCGGCGCGCCTTTACAAGCTGTGCGCCCAAAAAGTCGGGGTTCCCGACTACAAAGATCTCGTCCAGGAAAAGCTCCACACCGCGGAAGACCTTTACCGCTTCATGGTCGAGCAATTCAACCAGAGCCGCGCCTTCGTCCTGGAGTTGATGGTCGTAGTCATCCTGATCATCGAGCTGGTCTATTTCTTCAAAGGAAAAATGTAAGGTAGGGACCGGGCCGTCGCGGCCAGCGCCGCTCGGCAGTTTTGCGAATTCCGTGCCTGGCCCACTCCGCCCGATTCATTGTGTTGCTATCTCTCTGGGGATAGCGTACGGTCGAGATGTCACTCCACATATCTCCGCCGTGCCCAATGGGCGTCGGTCCCTTGTGAATTGATTTGCACGAGAGGAGACCCGACATGGCGACTCGCAGGACTTTCCCTACCCACCCACGAGATGCCGCAACAGTGCAGATGGTAAAGGATTGCGAGGGACACATGCGCATTCTGCAACAGCAGCGGATCACGGCTCGCGAGATGATCCACCTGGCGCAAGATATGGTCGCACTCGCGACTTCGATGAGAAAGTTGGGCCCGGTCGTTTTACCTTAAGCCGCACCCCATCTGCGAACAAGTAGGCCGCGCCCGTAGTCCAAAGTGCGCAGGATTCGAGTTCCAGCCGACGTGCCCCGCTCGGGGCTGGTGTGAAGGACGGCCCTTCGCCGTGGTTTGTGAAAGAGTGGCCCTTCATGGCAGCTCTCGACGTAAAGTGGGGCTTTAGCCCAAGTGCCCATTTTTGGGGCGCCCAACATGGACGGCCAAGCGGATCGCGGACTCGGGTTCGCTCGACGCCGCGCGGCCTCTGAAAATTTCCACAGAAATAATCGCATTCGTGTGACGAACGACCTTTACTGAAAATCATAAAAAAGCCACTCTGGACGCATGCACCAAACACTTCCCAGCGCCTCCCGCCCCGCAACCAAACCAGAGCGGCGCGCCACGAGAGCGACTCAACTTAAAAAACGCTTCCACTAAATGCTTTACCTCGAAGACTTTACCTCCAACCCCTTTGCCTTGAAGACTTTGCGAGCACAAAGCGGGTACCCCCTTCCGTAACATCCGTGTATTCAAGACTTTGCTCTCCCGCCCTCGAAAAATTTACTCGCCGAGTACGCGCCCGGGAGGCATACCTCTCTGTCCCTATTCGCGTCTGGGCAACCACAAAAATTACAGGGGACAGCCGCCCTTTGCTGTCCGGCGGCGGGTCTCGGGACACTCGCTTGTGAGCCATGACAAAGGAAGCGCCACAAACCAAAGCACTTGTTGGTTGTATATCCATATTTGTACGTACATCATTGTGCATGAGAATGTTCCTGAAGGAACACTCTTTCACACGGCATTTGTGTTCCTGTAGGAACCTTTCCCATCTGAGATAATTCTTGGGCATCCTTATCCATGCTGGAGGGATTTTTGAAGGCTCTGTTGCTCGAGAACATCAGTGCGGTGGCGGTCGAGGGCTTTCGCCAGGCGGGCTATGAAGTCGAGGCACACAAGACCGCGCTGGATGAGCGCGAGCTCGTCGAGAAGATCAAGCCTGTTTCTCTTCTAGGCGTGCGCTCGAAAACACGCGTGACTGCGGCTGTGCTCCAGGCGGCGCCGAAGCTCGTCGCCGTTGGCGCGTTCTGCATCGGCGTGGACAAGATCGATCAGAAGACGGCCAGCGAGCGCGGCATCGCCGTCTTCAACGACCCTCACTCCAACTCGCGCTCGGTGGCCGAACTGGTGATGGGAGAGATCATCATGCTGCTTCGGCGAACCTTTCAGGCCTCCTCAGAGATGCATCGCGGTGTGTGGAACAAATCGGCTGCCGGTGCGCATGAGGTCCGCGGACTCACGCTGGGCATTGTGGGATACGGCAAGATTGGCTCGCAGTTATCCGATCTGGCTGAGGCCATGGGAATGCGCGTCGTGTTCTACGATACCTCGCACGTCCTGGCCCGCGGCAATGCGCGTCCTGTAACCTTCCGCGAACTGCTGGAGATCTCCGACGTGGTCACGCTCCATGTCGATGGCAAGAAGGAGAATCAGGACCTTTTCGGGGACCAGGAATTCCGGGCCATGAAGGATGGCGCCTGCTTCCTGAACCTGAGCCGCGGTTTTGTGGTCGATCACGAAGCATTGGCGGCTCACCTGAAAACCGGCAAGCTTTCCGGCGCAGCCATCGATGTTTTCCCGAAAGAGCCCGAATCGGGCGCCGGATTCGAGAGCGCACTGCGCACACTGCCCAACGTCATCTTGACTCCCCACGTAGGCGGATCGACGGAGGAGGCCCAGGCCAATATCGGATCGTTCGTGTCCGCCAAGCTGCTCGACTACGTGCGCACCGGTGATTCCCTGCTGAGCGTAAATCTCCCGCAGTGCCATCTCGAGTACGAAGAGGGATCGTACCGCCTGATGCATATCCATCAGAACGTCCCCGGAATTCTGCGGGCCATCAACGACATCCTCGCCGATCGCGAGATCAATATCGAGCGTCAGGCGCTGAATACGCGCGGCACACTGGGATATGCGATCTACGACATCAACCGTGCTTGCGATGAAGAATTGATGGCGCAATTAAAGGCCGTCCCGCACACGATTGTGGTAAGGGCGAAGGGCTGCTGATGAGCTGTGAACAATGAGCAAGATCTGGTTCGCTCGTGGCTCATTGCTCACTGCTCTGGAGACTCCATGCGTGGATTGAAAGACAAACGCGTACTCATCACCGGTGGCGCCAGCGGAATCGGCGCCGCTACGGCCGCACGATTCCTCGAAGAGGGATCACGCGTCTGCATTCTCGACCGCAATGCCCAGGCTTGCGAACACATCAAACACGAACTCCCTGCGTTGGGTGAGGCGATCATCGCGGACGTCACCGATCTCATGCAGGTCGAGGCTGCGTTCGCCGAAGCTATCCGGCTGATGGATGGAGTGGATGTACTAGTGAACAATGCGGGCATCAGCATCCGGCACAAATTTCTCGAGATCTCGCCGGAGGAGTGGGATCGAGTGCTTGCGGTCAACCTTACCGGAGTTTTCTACGTAGCGCAGACCGCCGCACGGCACATGTGGGAGCGGGGAAGTGGAGTGATTCTGCAGACGGCATCAACGAATGGAGTCATGGGATATCCCTACTACGCGGACTACAACGCGACGAAGGCTGGCGTGATCGAATTGACTCGATCCATGGCATTGGAACTCGCGCCCAAGGTGCGGGTGTGCGCGGTAGCCCCTGGTTACGTTTTGACTCCAATGCAGCGCGCGGAGTATTCGGATGCGATGCTCGCCGAGGTGAATCAGAAGATTCCGCTGGGCCGGCACGCTACGCCCGAGGAAATTGCCGGATTATTTGTGTATCTAGCGTCGGATGACGCGGCGTTCGCGACCGGCCACGTGTTCACGATGGATGGCGGAGAGACTGCAGGAGGTCTAGCAAGCCGGTGAGAATTCTTCCTGCGCAAGTTGAGGCGTAGAAATGATCGCTTGCTGTTTCCGTGTTAATCCGTGATGATTCGTGGCCAGTTCGTTCCATATGCGATTGAAAGATAAAGTCGCACTGATCACGGGCGGGACGTCGGGCATCGGCGAGGCCACGGCTTTGCTGTTCTCGCGCGAGGGAGCACGAGTTACGATTACAGGGCGCAACCCGGAGCGCGGTGCCGAAGTCGTGCGGCGGATCGAGGCATCCGGCGGCCAGGCGATGTTCGTGGGTGCGGACGTAAGCTCGGCGTCCGATTGCCAGCGCGTCGTCAATGAGACCGAGCACGCCTTCGGGCATACCGACATCCTCTTCAACAACGCCGGAGTGTACTATCCCCAGACCGCTCTGGCGTGTTCCGAGCGCGAGTGGGACGAGCAGATTGATGTGAACCTGAAAGGCACGTTCCTGATGTCAAAGGCGGTTCTACCCGGGATGATTGCGCGAAAATCCGGCGTGATCATCAACAACGCTTCCGGCTGGGGCATTGTGGGCGGAGATCACGCGGTGGCGTATTGCGCCTCCAAAGGAGGCGTGGTTCTGATGACCAAAGCCATGGCCATCGATCATGGCGCGCAGGGCATCCGCGTGAACTGCGTTTGTCCGGGCGACGTCGAGACGCCCATGCTTCCGGCCGATGCGAAGATGCGCGGCTTGAAGTGGGAGGACTACATCGCGGGCTGCGCGAATCGTCCGCTGGGGCGCGTGGGCACCGTCGAGGAGATTGCCAAGGCCGTCTTATTTCTGGCTTCGGATGATTCGTCGTTCATGACCGGAGCGGCCCTGGTAGTAGACGGTGGGGGGACTGCGGACTAGGTGCGGCGCAACAAACCTATCCTGTTCGTCGGTGGTGGGCGTATCACCAGCGCGTTGTGCGCGGGATTGCGCCTCGGAAAATACTCGCGCGAGATCGTAGTCTACGATCGCAATCCTGACAAGCTCCGTGCACTGCGGACAGAATCTCGCGTGACCATCGCGCAAGATTTGCAGAAGGCGCTGCCGGGTGCGGAGATTTTGATTCTGGCGGTGCGGCCCGCGTCGGTGCCGGGAGTGTTGCAGGAGATCGCCGGCACTGGAACTTGGCCGCGATTATGCGTGAGCCTGGCTGCCGGGATTCCGCTGGCGGCCTTACGAAGATCTCTGGGTAATCCTGCGCACTGGGTGCGCGCCATGCCAAGTCCGGTATCCCGCATCGGGCGGGGACTGACCGCGATCAGCTTCGACACTGCCGTATCGAAGGCACAGCGTGCGCGAGTCCACAAGTTATTCGAGGCAGTTGGGCAGGTGATTGAAATTCCCGAGCTCAGCTTCGATGCTTTCACCGCAACCTACTCTTCCAGCCATGGATATCACGCACTGGCAACGCTGGCGTCCGCTGCCCAGCGCGCCGGTCTGGACAGAAAGACGGCGCTGACCGCAGCAGCACATGCGCTGGCCGACGGCATTCATTATTGGAGAGAAAGTGGATTGAGTGTAGATGAACTTCTGCAGGAGGCAGTCACTCCCGGCGGAATCGCGGCCGCAACTATGGCAGCGATGGACAAAGCCGGGTACAGGCAGGCAGTACAGAGGGGAATACAGGCTGGCATCACTCAGGCGCGGCGCAACGCTCCTTCTCACAAGACCCGCAAGGCAACCACGGCATCGAGCTAGCTGGTCCTCAATTGCAGATCAGGAAACGCCTTCGTCACAACGGGCGTTATTACCTTGGTCATGGTTCCAAGCCAGATCGAATCTGGGAGAATGAACCTGGCGTCCTGCCGAGTAAGTGGAAGTCGAAAGATGGAAATTCAAACTCCCAAGGCGACACGGCGAAGCACGCGCCTCCGGGTGGAAATTCCGGTCAGCGTTATCAGTCTCGATC
>QHVR01000458.1 GCA_003223595.1 Acidobacteriota bacterium | reverse complement strand
CTGATGGATTCCACAGTTTGATCTAAGGGTCTATGGCGTCTGGGGTGCCCCAGTCTCGCCGTTTGCGAGACGTGGGAACTGCTCCAGTTCTGGTACTACTCCGAAAGCTTCTCTCCTACGGCACGCTCACTTTGATCGAAGCTGATTTGCTGCTTTCGTGCCCATAGATATCAACTGCGGTAGCAGCGTAATAGTAGGTGCTTCCGTTGGCGACCGTGGCATCGTTGTACATGGTGGAAGCAATCAAGCTCACGT
>QHVR01000457.1 GCA_003223595.1 Acidobacteriota bacterium | reverse complement strand
CTGGATCACAATCTTGTAAGAGGTCTTGTATGTGCCGCCTCCACAGGCCGTCACCTGCAGAGTCGGGGTGTAGGTGGTCGCAGAGGTGGGGACCCCGCTGAGAACCAGCGACGTCGTGGTGCTCGATGCTTTTGCGGTAATCCCGGCGGGCAGTGTCCCCGAGACAACGCTCCATTTGTACGGTGTACAGCCTCCTGCGGCGTTGACGGTGGCTGAATACGACTTGTTGAAAGTGCCATTGGGAAGGCTGGTGGTGGTAATGCCCACCGCTGCGAAGCACCGG
>QHVR01000459.1 GCA_003223595.1 Acidobacteriota bacterium | reverse complement strand
TTACGCAAGCTGCGAACTGCCAGGCGAAAATCCTGCGCCAGGCTCGCTACATACGCTAAAGGCTCGCTCATGTTGCGCCCTCCAGAGCCGATTCTCCGGCTACGAGAGCTTGACGCCTCGAATGACCAGAGTTGAATGGCGAAGCCGGCGCATCGATCTTCGCATCTTGATCATTCGTCAGCCGGGGAGACGTTCGAACATTCGGAGCCTACCACCAACTTGCCGTTCAGAATACCTGGTTTTCTACGATCCTTACCTCATTGCGACAGGAACGAGCCGGACTCATCCCGGTCACGAAATTGGTCTCAGACAGCTTTCAAGGGCTGGGGGAACCTAGATGTTACCGGTAACTAACGTGCCATGAGCCTTTTACACGGATAACATTCCGTGATATAACCGCCCGTGAGCCTAAAAGTGGGCAAAAGCCCGCCAGGAGCTTGCTTTGCCGTTGGCCTCATACGCGTATAAAGAAATGATAACCGGCCAACTTGGAGGAGGTACCGTGGGGGAAGAAGCACGGACCGGGAAAAGATTCCCGCTGGAACTGCCGATCAAGATTCATAAGGGCGATAGCCCGGACGCCAAGGGTGTGACCGGAAATCTGAGCGCGGCCGGTGTTTATATCCGCGCCGACGCGTCAATGGAAATTGGTTCGCCCGTGGAGTTTGAAATCACGCTGCCTCCGGAAATGACCGGCGGACAGGAAAACGTCACCATTCAGTGCAAAGGACGCGTGGTCCGCGCGGATGAAACTGGCGAAGGCGGCGAAGGCCGCGGCGTAGCTTGCGTGATCGACACTTACGAGTTCGTCAGGAACTCATAGATCTTTGGGGAGCGTTGAAAATGCTCAAATTGATTCTGGCGGATAATCAGGCGATCTTCCGGGCGGGCATCGCGAAGGTGCTGGCCGTGGAAGATGAGATGCGCATCGTGGCCCAGGCGCAGAATCCGGAACAGATGTTCATGGCCCTGGACAAGTTTCGCGCTGCCGTGCTGGTGGTGGCGGCAGGATTCCATAACGACTTTGCCGCGATCGTGCAAGCCGCGAACAAGGCCCGGACCCGCGTCATCGTACTGGCCGATACCGGGGAGAGCGCGCAGAAGCACATGTCCAACGGCGCCCATGGCGTCGTCTATCGCAACGTGACCAGTGCCGCTCTCGTGGACTGCGTCCGCAAAGTAGCGCGCGGAGAAACCTGGGTCCAGGACGTCGCCATTCCCAGCGAACTCACCGAGAACGACATGGTCGGACTGCGCGTGCGCGATCGCCTGACCGCGAAAGAACTGCGCATCGTCGCCCTCATCGTGCAGGGATACAAGAACAAAGAGATCGCCACCCAGCTGGGGACCACCGAGCAGGTGATCAAGAATTATCTGCGTAACGTCTATGACAAGATCGGCGTCTCTGATCGCCTCGAGCTGGCGCTCTTCACAATCCACCACCGCATCCTGAACGAAGCTGCGGCGGCCACAACGGCCGGCCCTGCTCCGCAACCTCCGGCTGGAGTCGCACAGTAATTCAGCAGAATGCTCCCAAGGCCGCCACTCCTGGCGGCCTTTATTTTCCACCTCACATTTAGGAATTCTCCTGACAGACAAGCCTGTGGGCGGGGCCTAACAATAATCAGGCGAAATTACCTCTGGCACACGTGCCTTCGGCACGCGCAGGAGTTATACCGACATGTTGCGGTTTTTCGAGAATGGCTTGTTCCACAAGGCTGCCGGCAACGGCGATCTGAAAACAGCAATTGGCGAACTCATTCGTCTCGCCGCCGACTCCGCAAAATCCAACTCCGCTTCGCTGTACGTGCTCG
>QHVR01000456.1 GCA_003223595.1 Acidobacteriota bacterium | reverse complement strand
ACACCCTTTCACGCGGCCAGCATCGCGAACGCCTCCATCATGACGGCGTGCCTACTTTCGAGTTCGCTAACGATGGTACTCGGCGTGTTCGCATCCCAACGCGGAGACCGTGCGTGGACGCGTTACTGGCTGCTGGCAACGATGATCTTCGGAACGGCATTCCTTGTGCTGCACGGAATGGAGTGGTCGAAGCTGATCGGCGAAGGCTTGACGATTCCAGGATTCCCCAAACCTGCCACTGCGGCTGCGGGTGAACTGGCAGACGTCTCAAAGAATGTGCCGCAGTTCCCCGCCACCTTCTTCGGACTAACTGCGATGCACATGCTGCACGTGACCATTGGGGTCATTTATTTAGGCGTGGTCGCCTTCCGCAAGCTCTTCCTGCCGGTTCTCGGCGCGCTTTGGCTGGCCGGGTACCTCTTGATCCCTTCGGGCAATGTTTTCCATTACGGCATTCACGCGCTGCTGATTGGGCTGATCCTGGCCTCGATCATTCTCTTCCTTAAGCCGAAAGACTACGACGCGCATGATGTGGAAGTCTCGGGCCTGTACTGGCACTTCGTGGATTTGGTCTGGATGTTTATCTTCCCGCTGGTTTATTTGATGTCGACCAAGATTAGCTAAGCTGCGATGCCCCTGCATGTTGGGGTCACATAGGAAGACGGAGATTACATATGCACGATGTCGCGACGCATGACGATGCCAAAGGGCAGTATTTCTGGGTGTGGGGAGCCCTGCTGGTCCTGACCGCAATCGAGGTTGTGTTGGGCTACAAGCAGGTCTTCTCGGCTGTGCGCATGCTGGAAGTGTTGCTGCTGCTATCGGTGATCAAGTCAGCTCTGATCATTGGCTACTTCATGCACATGAAGTTTGAGACAGCACTGATGCGCTGGATGATCACGCTGTCGGTGGTCGCGTGCTTCGTGATCATGTATTTCTTCTTCTTCCCCGACGCCGGGCGCATTACCACTCTGGGAGTGAAATAACGTGAACCTCACAAATAAGCTTTCCTTGGCTGTGTTGGCGTTGACGCTGTGGACGTCGCCCGCCTTTGCCCAGGGATGTGCCATGTGCCGGGCCAATGCGAAAGCAACTCCCAAGGAAGGTCAGATTGCGCTAAACCGGGCAGTGCTGGTGATGCTGGTCCCGCCGCTGGGAATCATGACCCTCGGATTCGGATTCGCCATGCGCTACGGCAGGCAGCGCGATCACGAGAATGAAAGCAAGCCCCGCTAGACTCCTTCGACCTTCGTCACCTTTCCGACTGTTGGATTCCGGGCGGCATCCATTTTTTTGCAATCTCTGGGCCAATCGCGCGAACCCAACCTTTGATACCATGCTGCAGCGAATCATGCAGGAGGACTAAATGGCTGACATGATCCCCGCGCACCAAGCGAGCATTAGCGTGCCGGCAAGCTTGCGCCGTCGCGTATTGGGCATCGTGCTCGCCGGAGGAAATATCCTCTGACCCGCGAGCGCGCCAAGCCTGCCGTGCCTTTCGGAGGCAAATACCGCATCATCGATTTCGTCCTCAGCAACTTCGTCAATTCCGGCATTTATTCCATTTATGTGCTCACCCAGTTCCGCAGCCAGTCATTGCTGCAGCACTTGAGCGAAGGATGGCAGTTCAGCGGCTTGCTGAAGAGCCAGTTCATCATCAATGTTCCGGCACAAATGCGTTCGGAGACTGAGTCTTGGTATCAAGGAACAGCCGACGCCATTTTTCAGAATATCAATCTCGTAGAACAATCCGATCCCGACCTGGTCGCAATCTTTGGCGGCGACCATATTTACCGTATGAACGTCGGCAGCATGATCGACTTTCACATGGCCAAGCAGGCCGATGTCACCGTGGCCGCCAATCCAGTTCCGCGGGAACAGGCGCGCGAATTCGGTGTGATTGAAGTCGACAATGATGGCCGGATCAAAGCCTTTCACGAAAAGAAGCATGATGCCCCTACCATGCCGGGGGACTCCGCCCGCGTCTACGCCTCGATGGGCAATTACATTTTCTCTACGCGCGCCCTTCTGGACTTGCTGCATGCCGATGCGAAAACTCCGGGCAGCCACCACGATTTCGGCATGGACATTCTTCCGAAACTCGCAGGCAGCGCTCCCATGTTCGCTTACAACTTTGAGGCCAATCGCATTCCCGGCGAGGTAGATTCCTCGCCCTACTGGCGCGATGTGGGAACCATCGATGCGTTCTATGAGGCCAACATGGATCTGAACCATGTGAAGCCGGCACTTAATCTGTACAACCGCGATTGGCCCGTGCGCAGCACCAGCTATCCAGATCCACCCGCGAAATTTGTATTCGACGAAGAAGGCCGGCGCGGTGAGGCGCTCGACAGCATTGTGTCTGGAGGCTGCATTCTTTCCGGCGGCATGGTGCGCGAATCCGTGCTGGGCCGCGGCGTACGCGTGCATACCGGTGCGTGCGTAGAAGGCTGCGTGATCATGGACAACTGCGATATCGGGCGGCGCGCCAAGGTTCGCCGCGCAATCCTGGACAAGAACGTACGTATCCCGGCAGATACGGAGGTGGGCTACGATCTCGACGCCGACCGCGCCCGCGGTTGGCACGTCACCGATTCCAAGATCGTCGTCATTGGGCGAGAGCACAGCCCAGTGCCGATGGCGACGATGTTCGCCTGAGCGGTTTGCCAGCGAAAAAAGCTGCTTCGGCGGAAACTATCCGCTCGTATTCTTCCCATTTCTAAACAACCCTAGCGCGAATCCACGGCATCGAAGCCGCCAACGTAAGTACCCGCTCAACCCGCGCGCAATTCACGTCTCGCCATCACGTCTTCGGCCCCTTCAAGTCTGTGCAAGACAATTTCGCAAGAAAGAGAGATTGAAAGATGAAAGGACGCAGTCCATTCCCCCACGATGCCGGAGTGTTTGCAGCCGTCATTGCCAACCTCGTTTTGATTACTGCTGTGCTGTCTCCTTCCCTGGCGACGGCGCAATCGTGGCCTATCGCCGGACACGACCTGAGCGACACGCGCAGCCAACCGAATGAAACCATCATCAGCCCCGCGAATGCCAGCCAACTTACTGCCCAATGGGTATTCACAACGCATGGAGACGTCTCGGCTACACCCACGGTCTCCAATGGTGCGGTTTACTTTCCCGATTGGGGCGGATACTTGTACGCAGTTCATGCCGGCAACGGCAAGCTCATCTGGTCGCACAGAATCTCCGACTACAACGGACAGGCCTCGGCCATGTCCCGCATCAGCCCCGCGGTTTATCAAGGTGAGCTCATCATTGGCGATAACGTCTCGCAGGCTATCGAGCACAATGGCGCTCACATCATGGCAGTCGATCGCAACACGGGAAAGCTGCTTTGGATTACGCAAGTAGACCCTCATCCGGCGGCGATCATCACAGGCTCTCCGGTCGTCTCCGGAGGAACTGTCTATGTCGGAGTTTCTTCCAACGAAGAAGCTTTGGCCACCAACAACGCGTACCCGTGCTGCACACATCGCGGCAGCATGGTAGCGCTTAGCGCATCGACGGGAAGAATTCTTTGGCAGACTTACACAATTCCCGACAATGGCGGCCAACCCGGAGGCTATAGCGGAAATGCCATCTGGGGCCCCGTTGCTCTGGGTAATGGAACTTTGTTTACTGCTACTGGCAACAACTACACCGTTCCCGCTTCCGTTGCTAAGTGCGAGGCGAAAGGGGGGACCAACTGCGAGTCGCCCGATGATCATTTCGATTCGGCGCTGGCCTTGGATCCAGCCACGGGCGCGATCAAGTGGGCGCACAAGCTCTGGGGCCCTGACGCATGGACGGTCGCTTGCACCACCGGAGGCTCCAATTGTCCATCCCCCACCGGACCTGATTATGACTTCGGCTCCGGGCCGAATTTTATGGGGAATCTGGTCGGATTCGGACAGAAGAGCGGCATTTACTGGGCTTTGAATCCAAGTAATGGAAATATTGTGTGGGCCACTTCGGTTGGACCCGGAGGAACCCTCGGTGGAATCGAGTGGGGTTCCGCGACCGATGGCTCCCGAGTTTATGCGGCTATCGGCAATAATGGGATGACGCCGTACGCCCTCGCCAACGGCGGCCCGACCATAACCTGGGGATCATGGGCTGCTCTGGACGCGCAAACCGGCAGTTTCCTCTGGCAAATCGCTGATCCAACTCCCGGCGCGATTGACGTGGGATCGGTGAGCGTAGCCAATGGAGTGGTGTACACCGACTCTTATTCCGGATATGTGTACGCCATTGACGCCGCTACAGGCTCCATTCTCTGGAGCTTCAACACCGGAGGTTCAGTGATTGATGGGCCATCAATCGTGAAGGGATTTGTATTCTGGGGCTCTGGCTTCAGTCACATCGCACCAGGAACCGGGAACAAGAAGGTGTACGCCTTCACCATTCCGGGAACTGTTTTTTAACCGAGTGCCAGAACATTCACACCGGTCGCATGAGAATCTGCCGTCATGCGACCGGTTGTTCACCAGCCCGCGGTTCCGCTGGATGCACCCGCGCCCTTTCGACGCCCCTTGCATCGACCCTCGTTCAGTGCTACAAGAGCCTCCTCTCCACAATGAGCACTGACACGGGATTTGTACGATCGATCGGACGCTGGGCCATGACTGGCCTGGTAATCAACTGCATCGTAGGCAGCGGGATTTTTGGATTGCCCGGCGAACTGAATCGCCTGCTGGGTCGCGCCAGTCCGATCGCCATGATTGCGGCGGGCTTGCTGATGGCATCGATCATGGCACCAGCCGCGGAAGTGGCTTCCCAGTTTTCCGAGCCGGGTGGCGCTTACCTGTATGCCCGCAAAGTTTTTGGACGTTTTATCGGTTTGCAGATCGGCTGGTTCTCGCTGCTATCGTGCGTAGCAGCTGCTGCCGCCATTGCCA
>QHVR01000141.1:3033-14684 GCA_003223595.1 Acidobacteriota bacterium | reverse complement strand
TCATGACCAGCGCATACCACTGCACCAGGCCCCATTCGAACAGGCGCGCAGGATAACTCAACATGCGCGCCAGAATGGCAGGACCGTTAACGCCGATTCCATCGATGATCCACTTGTCCCACCAACTCGAGATGCTTGCTGTGGCTCGCGTCAACCATCCCGCGGCATTAACCGCGCCGTCCACGACGTGGGAATCGAACCACGAACTCGCTTCGCCCAGTCCCATCGTTCCCAACCGCACGCCGCTGAGCTTGCGCCGCCCGGTAAAAACGTAGTCGTAGCCTTCGTCGACGTAATATTTATTGAGCAGGGTGTTGTACACCGGAGGCGCTGCCGCCGCAATCGGCTCGGCGTAACCCTTATCGGCATTGCGATACGCACGTCCGGCCATCAACCAGCCTGCTCCGGCTGCAGCGACAGACAAAAACATCAAAAGATATTCGGTCGAACCGGTGTGCTCTTCTTCTTTCTCTCCCGCAGCCAGCTGTGCGCCTTTGCCTTGTTCGACCAGCACTTGAGCCTCACCCCGCGAGAACACCGGATCCAGGAAGCGGGCGAACCGGTCCGATCCTCCCAAACTGTGCGGCCATCCCAGGAACCCGGCAAATAACGACATCACCGCCAGCACGATCAGGGGTCCCGTCATCGAAGCGGGCGACTCGTGAATGTGATGTTCGATCTCATGATTCATTCGCGGCTTGCTGTAGAACGTCAAATAAATCAGCCGGAACATGTAGAAGGCCGTCATCAGCGCCGTGATGTATCCAATTCCCCAGAGAATGCGATACGCGCCACCCTCGCTCGTCCAGGTTTGCCACAGGATTTCATCCTTGGAAAAGAATCCGGCAAACGGCGGAATCCCGGCAATCGCGAGCGTGGCGATGAACATCGTCCAGTATGTAGTCGGAATTCGCTTGCGCAGGTCGCCCATATTGCGCATGTCCTGCTCGCCGCTCATCGCGTGGATCACCGAGCCGGCGCCCAGGAAGAGCAGTGCCTTAAAAAAAGCATGCGTAAACACGTGGAATACGCCGGCAGCAAACGCACCCACCCCCAGCGCCAGGAACATGTATCCGAGCTGCGAGACTGTGGAATACGCGAGCACGCGCTTGATGTCGTTCTGCACCAGCCCGATTGACGCCGCAAAAATCGCGGTCAGCGCCCCGATGATAGCAACGGTCTTCATCGAAGTGGGCGCCAGCACGAACAAAGCATTCGAGCGCGCCACCATGTAAACACCGGCAGTCACCATCGTGGCGGCATGAATGAGCGCGCTAACCGGTGTAGGTCCTTCCATCGCGTCCGGCAGCCACACATAAAGAGGAAGCTGCGCCGACTTCCCGCAAGCTCCGACGAACAGCAGCAGCGTGGCCGCGGTGATAATCGGATCCCCAATCGCGAAGTGCCCGGAGCGCGCCGCGGCATTGACGTCCACATAGCGCAAACTTCCCATGTACCAGGCAATAAAAAACATTCCCAGCAGGAATCCGGCGTCGCCAATGCGGTTGGTGATGAAAGCCTTGTTCGCCGCGTCGCTTGCCGACTTGCGCTGAAAATAAAATCCGATCAGCAAGTACGAGCACAAGCCCACGCCTTCCCATCCCACAAACATCAGCACGTAATTGTTGGCGAGAATAAGCGTGAGCATGGAAAACATGAACAAGTTCAGGTAGCCGAAGAAGCGGTAGTACCCGCCTTCATGCGCCATGTAGCCGGTGGAATAAATATGGATGAGCATCCCGACCCCGGTCACAAACAAGAGCCAGATGCTGGAGAGCGGGTCCAACAAAAATCCCGCATCCGCCTGGAAATTCGCCTGGGTTCCGCTGTGGGTGACGAAATTCAGGTGGCCGGTATCGGTTCCGAGCCAGGTGTAGAGGATCTTTTCAAAAGGCTGATGATTGTGAGCGTCGGCCCAACCGGTGTACTGCACTACCGCGCCGCACGCGAACAGGAATGCGAGCACGATCACGCCGACACAGACGGCATTCACGGCGGATTTCTGCATCCGCCGCCCGAAGAAGAACATGACCGCCGCGCCGAACGCGGGCAGCAGCGGAATCAGCCAAATGTTGTCGAGGAAAACCATGTAAACTTTTAGCCGTTAGCTGTTGGCTCTTAGCTAAAAGCTAGTGGCTAAGAGCTAAAAGCTGCCTTTCTACCACTTCAACAAATTCACTTCATCCACATTGACCGTCTCCTTATTTCGGAAGAAGGCGATCAGGATGCCGAGTCCGACCGCGGCCTCAGCCGCAGCATCGGTGATGATGAAAATCGCAAACACCTGCCCATGCAGGGCGCTCGGCCCGTGAATCCCTTGCCAGTAGCGGGAAAACGCGACCAGATTCAAATTGACGGCATTCAGAATCAGTTCGATCGACATCAACACGATGACGACATTCCGGCGCGTGAGCACACCAATGACTCCGAGCAGGAACAAAGCCGCACCTAGGACTAAGTAGTGCAGAGTCGAAATGTCGAGCATTGCGTGCATGAGTTTAGCGATGAGCTATGAGCAAGGAGCGAACCTGATCGGGCTACTCAGCGCTCATTCCTCACTGCTCATTGCTCCTTCAAATCCGCTTCTTCGCCATCACTACCGCCCCGATAATCGCGACCAGTAACAGCAGGGAAGCGATCTCGAAGGCAAACATGTAAGTGCCGGTTGCGCGATCGAAAAGCAATCCCGCGATGCGTTGCGTGTTGTCGCCTTCTGCAAACGTCAGCTTGCCTTCGGGAAACAGGGTGCGTCCACTAGTCGTGGTCGTATAGACCGCAATAAACAGGCCGCCCAGCGCCGCCGCGGCGGCGATTCCCACCAGCCACTGCTTGTTGAACTGCCGCTCTTTTTCCGTACGCTCAATCGAGATCAGCATGATCACGAACAGGAACAGCACCATGATGCCGCCCGCGTACAGAATGATCTGGACGCCAGCCACGAAGGGAGCGTAGAGCATCAAATACAACGCGGCTTGCGCCAATAACGTCGTGATCAGCGCCATCGCGGAGTGCACGGCGTTCTTGCGCGTAATCACCAGAATGCCGCCGATAATCATGACCGCGGCAAGCAAGTAAAAGAAGAATGGAGTCGCGACCGGAGGATTGGTGGGAAGCGCTGCCGGATTCATGGATGCCACACCCCTCGCACATCGGCCAGCAGTTCGCTCCGCATCGCAACCACTGCGGTTAGGATCAGCAGCGCCAGGCCTGTCGGCAGCAGCACCTTCCATCCCACTTTCATGAGCTGATCAAAGCGATATCGCGGGAACGTGCCACGATACCAGATGTACAGGTACATGAACCCAGCGACTTTAGCGGAGAACCAGAAAATGTCCTGCACCCGCATGCGTACGCCTGGAATAAATAAGATCAAGCCAATCAGGCCGAGTAATGCGCCGAAGCCCGCGAGACCAATCGTCTGCACCCGGAATAGTGGGTGCTTGGGCATGCGGACGGTGCTGTAAAACGTCATGGCAGCGAGAAATAAGAACGCCAATCCGGGGATCAGAGAAAAGACCAGCTCCCACGTCGACCCTTGAAGCGCGTTGGGGAATGGCCGCAACCAGCCACCGAGCCATAGCGTCACCGCAATGGACGAGACCGCAATCATCGCCGAGTATTCAGCGAGGAAGAACAAAGACCAGCGAAAGCCGCTGTACTCGGTGTGAAAACCCGCAGTTAATTCGGATTCAGCTTCCGGCAAGTCGAATGGTGCGCGATTCGTTTCCGCCACCATGGCGACAGCGAATATAAAGAACCCAATCAGCCCCAGCGGGAAGAACTTGAACACGAACCATTGCTGTTGCGCTTGCTGCGCCTGCACAATCCCGATCATGCTGAGCGTTCCCGTGCTGGCCTCGTTGAGGCTGGTCATCAGGATGACCGAGACCACCGCCAGTCCCATGGCAACTTCGTAGGAAACCATCTGCGCGCTCGAGCGCAGCGCCCCGATGAGGGGATAGTGCGAGTTCGATGCCCATCCCGCCGTTACGATCCCCAGCACGCTCAAAGATGAAACTCCCAGCATGAACAGAATTCCGATATTCATGTCGGTGATGGCATGTGTGGGCCCAAACGGAACCACCACGAACACAGTGAACGCGGCAAGCACCACGATGAATGGCGCCACCCAGAAGACGATCTTGTCGGCTTCCGCCGGAATGATGTCTTCTTTTAGGAGCAGCTTCAGGGCGTCCGCGATCGGTTGCAGGAGTCCGTGCGGCCCGACGCGCATCGGCCCCAGCCGCACCTGCATGTGCGCCAGGATCTTGCGCTCCAGCCAGTTCATTGCAATGACCGCGACCGACAGCCCGACAAAAACCAGCAGGATGTAGACGGTAGCCCAGAAGAAATTCCCCGCCGCGCCGGGAGTCTGGTTACTTTCCAGATAAGACTGGATGTACTGAACCACACCGTGCATCAGCGGTCCACCTCACCCAGAACTATGTCGAGGGTTCCGATCACCGCGATCACATCTGCCACCAACTGGCCGCGGCACATCAATTCCAGTGCCTGTAGATTCACAAAGCTCGGCGGACGCACCCGCACACGGTAAGGTTGCGTCGAGCCATCACTCACAATGAAATATCCCAACTCGCCTTTGGGCGCCTCGATCGAGTGATAGACCTCGCCGACCGGAGGCTTCATCACCTTCGGCACTTTAGCCATGATCGGCCCTTCGGGAATGCCCTCGACGGCCTGCTCGATGATCCGCAGCGACTGCCGCATCTCCGCCATGCGCACAACGTACCGGTCATAGGTGTCGCCGTTTTGCCCGGTAGGAATCTCGAAATCGAAGTTTTTGTAGTTCGCGTAAGGCTGCGCCTTGCGCAGGTCCCATTGCACGCCGCTGGCGCGCAGCACCGGCCCGGTCACGCCGAGCGCGATGCAATCCTTCCCTGAAATCACGCCTACGCCCTTGGTACGTTCCAGCCAGATGCGGTTGGTGGTGAGCAGCTCTTCGTACTCATCAATCTTGGGCTTCACGAATGACACAAAGTTCTTAACGTCTTTCTCGAACCCCTCGTAAGCCTCGTACTGCAAGCCGCCAATGCGGAAGGCGTGGGTCGTAAGCCGCGCCCCGCAGTACTTTTCAAAGATCTTGAGAATCTCCTCCCGGTCGCGGAACGTATAGAAAAGGGGCGTAATAGCGCCGATATCCAGCGCATGCGTGCCCAGCCAAAGCTGGTGGCTGGCCATGCGATTCAGCTCCGTGAGAATGACGCGAATGTACTGCGCCCGGGGGGGCGCTTCCACGCTCAACAGCTTTTCGACCGCTTCGCAATATCCCAGCGCGTTGGAGACCGCCGCCACATAATCCATGCGGTCCACATACGGATTGAACATCGTGTACGTGCGGTTCTCGGCAATCTTCTCGACCCCGCGATGCAGATAACCAATCACACATTCGAGGCCCATCACCTTCTCGCCATCCAGCCGCAAAATGACGCGCAGCACGCCATGGGTCGCGGGATGCTGCGGCCCCATATTGATGACGAGCTCGTTGGCGTCGAGAAATGTCTGGTCAGGCGTTTCCAGATCGAGTGGCGAGAGTGAGCGAGAGTCCGTCATCTATTGTCCGCTCTCGATTCCAAGGTTGATCTGCACCCATTCATTGTCCTGCTGCAGAATCCCATAATCTTTTCGAAGCGGAAATCCCTTCCACCCATCGGGCAGCAATATCCGCTTCAGATCGGGATGCCCGTCGAACTTGATCCCGAACATGTCGTAGACTTCGCGCTCCAGCCAGTTCGCCGTCGCCCAGAGCGGTACGGAGCTCGCGATCGACTCGCCCTCTGCGATCTGCGTCTTCACCCGAACGCGGGCATTTTGAGCGAACGAGTACAGCACCCAAACCACATCGAACTGCTTTTCCCGCTTGGGATAGTGCACCGCCGTGATGTCCACGCAGTAGTCGAACTGTTCCTCATCGCGCAGCACCTGCAGGATCTCAGGAATGAGCGAGCGATCCACCACCATGTAGTTCTGACCGAGATGCATCAGCGGCTCGATCCCGGAGCCGTAGGAGCGCTTCAGTTTCGCGATCATGGGCGAATCCCACGACGTAGGAACCGGGCCCGCAGGTTTCGGCGGGGCAGGGTGTCCCGCAGCCGCCGGTGCGGCGGGCTTAGCACCTGCGGTTGCAGCAGGCGGTTTCGCAGCTGCTGGCGCTTCGGGCGTGCTCGCCGCTGGCGGCGGGGCTGGCACGGCAGGTTTTGCAGCAGGAGCTTCGGGAGCTTTCGATGGGCTGGATGTCTCTGATGGTGGAGAAGGCTTGCTGGGCGTGGTTTTGGTTTCCGGCTGCACCGATCCCGGAGGTGAAGGTTTCACTCCGCCCGGCACTGCGGGCTGATCCGCCGTCGGCTTTTTATCCCCTTCCGGCGGCGGTGTTGAGGGTGATTTCGTTTCGTCCGGCATAACGCGAACGCACTGGCTCGGCGCAACTTCCTACGTGAAGAACGTTAACTTTTATCAGCTTGAGAGAACGGTGTCAACGAGCGAACGCACGTTTGACAAGTCATTAGCCGCGGCATCATTGCTTCGCGACAAAAGCAATTCAGGAACTCGGGAATTCCACCTCTCCGACCTCTATCGTGCCTGCGACTGGTAAGTCTCAATCAGGTCGCGAATGCGTTGCGCATCCGTCTTGCGATGTCCGTGGCTCGTGATGGGATCGGTCCCGCCGGTGGACTCAATGACGATCTCCGCCCAGAAAACGCCAGTCGAGATATGCACCGAAGCGACCTTGGAGATGGGGATGCTTTCTTCGTTGGAGCCGAATAGCCGCGATTTCGTGCGGATTACCCGTTGCGGGCTGACGACGATTCTGGTGGGAAAGAAGAAGTTGCCGCGCGTCCAGCGCGATGCCGCAAACGCCTCCGCCGGAGAGGAATCCATGGTGTTGAGATCAGCGGAGGCCATCACGTCCAATCATAAAAGTACGAGGTGGAACATTACTGAATGCCCAAATTACAAAATTACCCAATTACAAAATTCCTACCCTCTACACCCACTCCAGCGCACCTTTGCCCCAGACCCAAATGTAGCCCACGATCAGAATGGCAAGGAAGACCAGCATTTCCAGCAGCCCAAACAGTCCGAAGGCTTTGAATTTCACCGCCCACGGAAACAAAAAGATTGTTTCCACGTCGAAGACCACAAACAAGATAGCAATGATGTAATAGCGCACAGTGTATCTTCCGCGCGCGCTGTCGACCGGGTCGATGCCGCACTCGTAAGGCATCAACTTCGTTTTGCTAGGGTTGTCCGGACGCACCAACTTGGCGGCCAGCAGCGTGATCGGCAGCAGCGCGCCGACAATGGCAATAAAGATGAAGATCGGAACGTAATTTTGCGGCATACAATACGCCTCGCGAAATTGCGGCAGCACGTCATACTATCGCCGTTGCCCGGCTACTTCAAGCAAAGACCACGTAGCGACAGCCTCTAAAGGCTGTCCAGGCAAGAGAAGCCACGCGGCAGGTCACACCCCGCCGCGCATAGCGGCCAGCAGGCATCATGCAAACCCATTCCGGCTCAGCGGCAATTCCCGCACTCGCTTTCCGGTCGCCGCATAAATCGCATTGCACAACGCCGGCGCAAACGGCGGCACTCCCGGCTCTCCCACCCCGGCAGGCGGCGCATCGCTCTCCACGATCTGCACGTCTACATGCGCGGGAGCATCATTCATCCGCGCCACCGGATAGTCGAAGAAATTCGACTGATCAACAGCGCCATTGGTCGCAGTGATCTGGCCAGTCCGCGCCAAGCTAGTCCCGAAGACCGCGGCACCCTGAAACTGCGATTGCACCATGTCGGGATTGGCCACGATCCCGGCATCGAGAGCCGTGTACACATTTGGAATGCGGACAGCACCCTGCGCATCCACTTCGATCTCCACAACTGTGGCAACGTAAGTCAGGAAACTCCGGTGCACGGCAATTCCCATGGCCCAGCCGTTGCCGGATTTTTTCTTGCCCCAGTTCGCTTTGCTGGCGGCCAGTTCCGCCACATGACGCAGGCGCGCAATATCGTATGGATACTTGTTCGCCAGTTCCTGATTGCCGCCCTTGGGCCCCTCCACTACGCGTCCTGATCCAATCAACTCCATCAGGTAATCGTAGGCATCGCGATTGGCTGCAACCGCCAATTCATTGGCGAATGACTGCACCGCGAAGGCGTGATAGATGTTCGCCACCGACCGCAGCCAACCAATGCGCACGTGCGCGGCGGCCGGACCATTCTCCGCGCGGAAGTTGGCCACCTCGAAGGGGATCACGTCCCAGCCGAGCGACATTTCTCCCGCGCTTCCATAAGTAGCGTCCTTGTCGAAGGTGGAGGAAATCGGCGGAAAAACGGAACGCTGCAGCCACGCCGTGGGCTTGCCACTTTGATCGACGGCCGCCTTCAGATACATCGCCGCGACGGAGTGATAGTAGTCGAACTTGATGTCGTCCTCGCGGCTCCAGACGACCTTCACCGGCTTTCCAGTTTTCTTGGACAGCACCGCCGCTTCCACTGCGAAGTCCGGCTTTGATTTCCGGCCGAACCCGCCGCCCAAAAATGTCACGTGGCACACCACATCTTCTTTCTTCAATCCCAGCGCCTTGGCGACTTCTTCCCGAACGCCCACCGGATTTTGCGTCGGGGCCCAGACTGTCACCTTATCGCCGTGAACATCCGCCACTGCGGCCGGGGGCTCCATTGAGGCATGCGCCAGGTGCGGCGCAAAATACTCCGCCTCGATGACCTTGCCGCCCTTGGAGAATCCGGCGTCGGCATCCCCCCAGGAATGAACGGGCTTACCCGGCTGCCGCGCAGTTTCCTGCAACTGCTTTTTGTAATCGGCGGAGGTGTACGCAGCATTCGGGCCATTGTCCCAATCGATCTTCAACTGCTTTCGCCCTTTGAATGCCGACCAGGTGTTGTCGGCGATCACCGCAACTCCTCCAAGCGGTTGAAACGCATGTGGCGGCTTGAACGGATCAATGGGGATGGTTTGCTTCACTCCCACAGTCTTCAGAGTCGCCGCATCGTCTATTGATTTCACCTTTCCGCCCAGCACTGGCGGGTGCGCAATCGCGGCATAGAGCATTCCATCGACGCGCACATCCATCCCGAAAACCGGCTTTCCGGAACAGATGCCGTCCACGTCGTAACCGGGCGCAGGCTTTCCGATGTACCGCCACTCGGACCGCGACTTCAGCTTTAACTCGTCCTTTTTCGGCACCGGCTGCTTGGCTGCCAATTCAGCAAGCTCTCCGTACCCAAGTTGCCGGTTGGAGGTCTTGTGGGAAACGAAGTGCGGAGGATCGGCCAGACATTGCTCCGCAGGAACTCCCCACTTTTCCGCTGCCGCCCGAACCAGCATCAACCGCGCGGTGGCACCAGCCTCCCGCAGCGGTTCAAAAAACTCGCGCACCGAATGCGATCCGTCAGTATCTTGCGATCCGTACTTGTCGTCGCCATCTCCCTGAATGACCGTGACCCGCGACCAGTCCGCGTCCAATTCATCTGCGACGATGCGAGGCAAACTGGTGCGCACGCCATTGCCCATCTCCGTCCGATGAGCAACGATGACAACCGTCCCATCCGGATTGATCCCGACGTACACGCCGGGATGAAATGCGGTTGTGTCAACTGTAGGGCTTAGGGGTGCCCCGCTTTTCGCCGCACTTGCGAGAAGTGGGAATTTCCGTACGCAGATGACGAATGCACTGGCCGAAAGCATTCCTTGAAGAAAACCGCGCCGGCTCACATTGTCGATGGTGAGTGTCTTGTGTTCGGTGGTCATGCGGTCTCCTTCGCAGCCTGATGAATGGCTGCCCGAATCCGCTGGTAGGTCCCGCAGCGGCAGATATTCCCGGACATCTGCTCATCGATGTCAGTGTCCGTGGGCTGAGGTTTCGAGGAGAGCAGGGAAATGGCCTGCATGATCTGCCCGGGCTGGCAGTATCCGCATTGCGGAACGTTGACCGACTCCCAGGCCTTCTGCACCGGGTGCGAGCCATGCGCCGAAATGCCTTCTATCGTGGTGATGTCGGCGCCTTCGATCTTACCCATCGGCGTCGAGCAGGATCGGACCGCCTTCCCGTTCTCCAGAACCGTGCACGCGCCGCAGAGTGCCATGCCACAGCCGAATTTCGTCCCGGTGAGTCCGAGGATGTCGCGCAGATACCACAGCAGCGGCATCTCGGGATCGCCATCAAAGCTTTGCGCCTGTCCATTCACTTTCAGATGAACCATGGGGCACTTCCTGAATTGAGTTGAGAGTGGTTTATTTTAGTCCAGTACTGCCCGTGAGACCGCTGAAATCTGAAACTCCGAAACCCGAAAACTCGAAACCCAAAACTCGAAGCCCGCAACCCGGAGCGCCAAATTTCACTTCTCCCAATGCGTAGCAGCAAACTTCTGCGGATCAAAGGTCTGCGGGTCAAGCTTTACATTGGCGCGAATCTCGGTGTAATCCTCGGAGAAAGTTTTTCTTCCCTCTGAATAGACCTCCACGCCGGCCGCGATCCAGGCGCCCGAGAGCGGCTGGTAGTGGATGAATCGAATGTCTTCAATCTTCTCCGCATCCTTCCGTGCCGGTTCGATGTCCCGTAGGAACAGCAGCGTATCTTTTTCAACCCAAAACTGTTTGGATCTCAGATCTCCCTTCGCCGCCCCCACAACGTACGCCGGTTTCCCGTCCCATGTGTCTTCGTGGATTTTGGAAAGATCGTAGCCTTCCTCTTTCACAATCTTGGCTGTAATCTCCGGATCCTGCCGGTAAACGTCAAATCCAAGCACCAGCAGCATGTTGACTGAGTGCCGAGTGTCGGTGACTTTGTTGTCTTTGATGACGCTGAGATCACCATTGAAAAAGACGTATCCGTTTCCAGTTGCGGGCGATCCAATGTCAATGCGCAACCTCCCCGGAATCGAGGCCGCCTCGTACCACGTCTCGGCGCTGCTGCTGCCATCTGGTTTATAGGTGGTGCTCTTCTGTTTAAAAGTGACGGTCTGGTACCAGGAATTCTTGTACCGGTCGTGCATCGCCCGCAGCAGGTCCTGTCCATCGCGGATCTCTTGTCCATGAGCAAAACTGAAACTGAGCATCGCAATAATGAGCACAAACGTTTTTCTCACGGATCGAGTCCTCTTCCGCCCCGCGCCTGCCGAGGCAGAATAACAAAGAACCACCCAGATAATCGTCCCTAGATCGTCCCTAGGATGTCAGCGGCAGTTGTCGGGGAACAGAAATACGGATCGGGCGAGATCAGAGCGGAGCGTGCTTTCGCTGTAATAGCGGGCGAGAATTCCATTTCGCCAGACGAGAAGATCAGGGTTATTGTCGGAAAATTGCTGCCAGCTCTGGCTGCCGGCTCGCGCCATGCGCTCACGTATCAGGAAGAAATACGCATGAGTAATGGTCTCGTGGTAAAGCTGGGTTTTTCCCCGGGCAGCGGCGTATTTCTTTAGCGCGAGACAGAATCTTTGGAGTGCCTCGAGCGGAGCGTATTCGCAGAGGTATGCGAATGCCAGGTGCACATGATCCTCATGATGGAACTCACCCGGCAGGGTGTCAGTCTCAAAGCCATGGATGAGTTCGTGATTGCTCACCTGCGTTAACTCTTCCCCGCCGCAATGGCAAAGGCCGCTGCTGCATA
>QHVR01000141.1:0-3022 GCA_003223595.1 Acidobacteriota bacterium | reverse complement strand
GTCGTACATCCCGTGCAGCAAATGCAGCAAAATCGCGAAAACAAAAACGGCCAGCAACAACCAAGCCCCGCGCACGGCCGTCTGCGGGATCAGCATCAGCACGCAGCCCGCGATTTCGCCGAAACCTAAAATCATGCGCACAACCGCCGGCATGCGGGTCCCTGAGAAACTGTGCGCGGCGCCGGGCAAGACAAACAAGATCGCCTCCACCAGGATCACTATGCCAAGGGTCATCCGCAGGACCGTCAGGCCCGTTTTGCCGTTCATCGCCATTCTTTATTTCTCCCCTTTTCTGCGCGGCGCTTTGCCCTTGATCTCTTTCAGGCGGTGACTGGCGCTGGAATCCAGATCGAGGCCGTAGAACTTCTTCAGCTCGCGAATGCGCTCCAGCGACGCCGGGCTGAACGGGGTCTTGCCATCAAAAGCATGCAGCACAATGCCCTCCAGAACATCCCCGAGCGTCATATCGTGATACTCAGCAAAACCCTTCAGCACTTTGAGAATGCGTTTCTCCATCCGCACGCCAGTCTGTACCCGTTCCACCTGCAGTTTCGGATCATCGCTCATGTGTACCAGTGTACCAGGGTACCAAGGATAAATTCAATCCCGAAGGCGCGGAAAGTTTTGGGCGGTCGGGCCTTTCGCGTGTTACCGGGGTTACTACATGAGGTCGATTTCCTTTGCCGGCCCGGCCTCCTGCCATTTCAATAATGGGGGGACTTTATGAGCAAGCTGCGCTGGCTGGGCGTTTTGGTGGTGGCGGTGGCGTCGATATCTGCGGCGCAGGAGAAGGCATTTGAGTGGGTCAAGGCCAGTGACGAAGCCGCCCAACTCGATCCCATGGATTATCACGCGGGCCGCGTTTACCATCCGGCCTCGACCGGCGGCAACATGCATGTCGATATCCATGCCAGGATGCCTGTCACCGTGGCCATTGCCCCGAATGATGAATGGATGGCGATCACTCAGCATCCGGAGCAACCACCACGACTGGACTTTATCTGCACGCGCGAGCACGTCGTGAGCACCACCTTCGAGTGCCACCTTCCGGACGGCCGTCCCATGGTCTTGCTGGTGCGCGATGAGCGCGTGCCCGACCGCGTGTCGGTGCAGAGCGTGGTCGCTGTTTTCAGCCATGGAGCCAGGCGTTTCATCTCCCCCAACGACCTCAACATCACGTATTACCGCTGGGACTGCGTGCAGAATTGTATTCAGCCGGAATTCGGATGGTCCGTGCTGGTGAAAGAGAAATACGAACTTTCCACGGCGCCGAAGGTTTACAGCATCCTGAGCCCTGATCGTGATGGGCAGCCGGTCTGGATTCGCATCAAAGCCCCAGTGCCGATGACGGTTGCGCTGGTGCCGTCCACGCTCGCGGACAAGATCTACGACGATCCGTCCACGTTGTCCTCAGCCCTCGAGAGCACGAGTTGCAAGCAGCGTGGAGTGCAGTCCCTGAGTTTCAGTTGCAACGTGAGTCTCGCCGACGGACGCGAGTCCCTGGTCGTACTTCCCGAAGACCGCGGCAAAGTTCCGCACAAAAAGGCGGAAATCGAATTGCAGTCCAACGAGTGCACCGCCAACTGCGAACTGCTGAAGAAGCAGTAGCACTCGCGACCGATGCGGCAATCAAGCCTTTGACGAATATTGGCCGCCATGCAGGTAGGCGTAATTGCCGATGTGTCCGGCACGCGCAGCGGCTACGCCGGTCTCTACGGGCGCATTCGGGTCCTTCCGCGTCTTTATGCACTCGAAGAAATTCTCCATGTGGGTGATGGTGCCGTCGCGGAAATTACGTTCCGTGAGCACCGGGTTCTGATCTTTACCGGCCCCCTCGCGATAGAGAGCGAAGCCCGCACGATCGATCTTCAAGGTCGCATCCGTCCCGCGGAACTCGATTCCACCATCATCGATCGACGAATTCATCATGCCTTCGTACACCACATCGAAGCCAGGGTAGCGGAACGCCGCCTGAATGGTGTCGGGACAATCCCACTCCTCGAAGACGTACTTATCCGCCAGCATCTGGGCATGGCGCGGCTGATCGGCTTTCATGGCCCAGTGCACGACGTCGATCCAGTGCGTGAACAAGTCGGTCATGGCGCCGCCGCCGAAATTCCAGAACCAGCGCCAGTGGCTGAACTTTTCATCGCTGAACGGTTGCTCCGGCGCCGAGCCCAACCAGGCTTTCCAATCGAGCGCCTGCTGGTCGACCGCTTTCATGGGCCAGTTGGTGTGATAGTTCTGCCACCAGTAGGTGCGAACTTGTACGACGCGGCCTAAACTTCCTCCCTGAACCAGTTCGACGGCGTCGCGGAAGTGAGCCCAGCTGCGCTGCTGCATTCCGCATTGCAGAACCTGCTTGCTGGAACGCACCGCTTTGGTAAGCACCGGGCCCTCCTCGAGATTGTGGGTGACCGGCTTTTCCAGATACACGTCCTTGCCGGCCGCGATCGCATCCAGCGCCATGCGGAGGTGCCAGTGATCGGGGGAGGCAATGATCACCGCATCGACATCCTTGTTGTCCAGGACCTCGCGGTAATCGAGATGCGTGGTGGCGAGTCCGCCAGAGCGCTCTTTGAAGAGGTCGCGATGAGGTCCATAGACGTCACTGACTGCCACGATCTCGCATGGCGCTGCTTTATTCGCGGACTCAATGAGCCCCTTCATGCGCTCGCCGGCTCCAATCAGTCCGAGCCGGATCTTTTCATTGGCGCCAAAAACGCGCGTGGCGGCAAGCGCCGTCATTCCAGTTGCGATGATGAAACCGCGACGATCGATCATGTGGCCTCCACTGGGTAAGAGCGGATCATGGTATCAAGTTTCGGCACTTCGCCAATGCGGATCGTTGCAGCCATCCACGAACGGTTGGCGAGAACCGTTGGCGAGAAGTGCCCTGCGGAACGCGCGTGAAATTTTTTGGACTTGATTTCTCAAAGTATTCGGAACATGGAAGTTATGATCGAGGTACCCCATCTTCGGCTCGCAAAGTCTTCGATCTAAAAGGCTTAGAGGTAAAGTC